>NZ_JBFTPR010000011.1:0-183266 GCF_056398585.1 Aminobacter sp. 01T433 | reverse complement strand
CCGCAAGGCCCGGGCTTGGGGGCTCATCACCCAGCAGGAGAACCGACCTCCCACCAGCCCGGCACCGGCGCTTCCCCCCGAGCCCGGTGCGCACCGGGGTCCCGTGGAAGATCGCGAGATAATGATACGGCAGGTTTTCAGGGCGTGGAAAAGAGCACACGGCTATCCACGCGGCATGCTGACAGACTTCCTGACAAGGCATTGGAAAAACGAAGCAGGTAACAAGGCGAGCAGGAAGAGAACTGAACTCGCTATCGCAACAGTAAAGCTGTGGGATAACGTGTGCTTTCGACCCGAAACGGAAGTTCGCCTGACGCGAGATGCTCGCAGCGGTTGGCGTCGACATGCGCACGCTGATCGCCTTCGACGGGCACTGAGGGGGCCGTTTTCCTCGGCCGGCCTGGAGAATCTCTCCACGCTTTGGTTTGTTCTTTATCTTTGTTACCCGGGCGCGTAGCCCGGTCAGCCCGGCCGGGTGGTTGCTCGACCGGGCAAGATCATTGAAAACTACTTCTTTGTGGCGTGAATGATGATGGATCCCATGGAGACTTTTGGCGCATCCACATTAATGCCTGCGGCATTCTTCGAGATCCACTCTTTGGCAAGGCGGACACTCTCTTCGGTGCCGGCCTTGTCGAGGCATACTGTCATCGACAGGCCACCTTCGCCATCACTACTGCGGGCCAGAGTGTAGCTTTCAAACCCTTTGACCGCTCGCATAAGCTTTTCAACTTCTTCCTTGCGCTTTTCCAGCAGTGAAAACAGCTCCTTCGCGCCCTTGCCCGTATAAGTTCTTACAACGACATCCATGATGGGTTCCTCCTGGGAATGCGTTCATTGCGTACGCACATCGTGAAAAGCATCGATCCAAACTAACGGCTCCGGTCCAGCTTGACCGGTATCTTGATGGTGCTCCCATCTCTTGAGTATTACAACATGCTAATATTAAAGCGAAGACCCGAGGATCGCCCCGCGGGTACGGCGGAACATCGGCCTGCCACTGGGATGAGGCTGTCCAATCCTCAATGCAGTTCGATGTGGCCCTTGTGGGTGCCAAGGGCTGCGGCGAGGCTGGTGGGGCGCTCGATGAGGCGGTGGACGCGTGGCGGCTGGGCGCCGCTGTGCAGTGCCCTGAGCTTGTCGCCGATGACGGCGTCGGCGTGGGTGGCGCGTTGGTTGTGGCGGATATATTCGAGCCAGGTCGGCGTGTGGTAGCTCTCGACCCAGATTTCCGGGTTTTCGAGGTCGCGTGACAGCGTCCAGTTGCGCGCGCCGTCTCGGCGGCGGACACGGCGGCGTTCGGTCATGGCGTCGAGGAAGGCGCTGACGTCTTCCTCGCGGATGATGAATTCGATCGTAATGACGATGGGGCCGCTGCGGGGCCTGACATCGAGCGCCAGATGCGGTTCGCGAAAACGGTTGAGCGGGTCGAGGTTGAGAGCGGTATGCTCTGGTAGCGGCAGCAGGAAGCCAATCGCAGCACCGACCAGCATGACGATGCCGGCGGCGATCAGGGCTGTCGCTGCGCCGTTGCTTTCGGCGACGAGACCCCAGATCCAGCTGCCGAGCGCCATGCCACCGAAGGTTGCCATCTGGTAGATCGACAGCGCCCGTCCGACGACCCAGCGCGGCGTCGACATTTGCACGGTGATGTTGAAATGCGAAAGCGCCAGCACCCAGCAGGCACCGCCGATGAGCAGGCCTGCGCTGGTTACCCAGGCGTTCGAGCTCCAGGCGGCGATCCAGCTGCACAGGGCAAAGCCGAGGAAGGCCGAACGCACGATGGCTTCGCTCGACATGCTGCGGCGGATGCGGCCGGAAATCAGCGCACCCCCGACTGCGCCGATGCCGAAGGCACCGAGCATGACACCGTAGGTGAGCGGGCCGCCAGCGACGAGGTCGCGGGCAACCAGCGGCAAAAGCGCCTGGATGACGACGGCAGTGAAGCCGAAGGCGAAGCTGCGCAGAAGCACCTTGCCGATGTTGGGCGACATGGCGACATAACGCAGGCCCGCTCCCATGGCCTGGCCGAGGGTTTCGCGCGGCAGCGGGTTGGCAGGATATTGCGGACGCCAGCGGAACAGAACGAAGATGATCGCGAAGTAGCTCAGCGTGTTGACGGCGAAGGCGGCCGCAGCACCTGCGGTGGCGACGATGATGCCGCCGATAGCCGGGCCGACGCTGCGCGTCATGTTGAAGCCCATCGAGTTGAGCGCGACCGCCGCCGGCATGACCGGACGGGGCACCATGTCGCCGACCGATGCCTGCCAGGACGGGTTGTTGAGGGCCGTGCCGCAGCCGATGAGGAAGGTGAAGGCGAGCAGAAGCCACGGCGTGATCAGACCGAGATAGGCGGCCAGCGTCAGCAGCGCAGAGACGGCAAACATGAAGCATTGCGCGGTCAGCATGACGCGGCGGCGGTCGTAGCTGTCGGCAAGCGCGCCCGATGCCAGCGAAAACAGCATGATCGGCAGCGATATCGAAGCCTGGACCAGGGCCACCATGTCGGACGAGGTGGCGATCGAGGTCATCAGCCAGGCGGCGCCGACCGACTGGATCAGGCTGCCGAAATTCGACGCCAGGCTGGCGAACCAGACGGAGCGGAAGATGCCGTGCTTGAACGGCTCGAGTGCTGAACCCTGCTCGTACTGGTGGTCGTCGTCCATGCGTTGAAGCCGGCTGGGCCGGGTGCCCCCGTTGAATGAATCGTTGTTGGACGACTAGACCATGATCAGGGGGCGGGGTGAACCGATTTATCTGGAACTGACATGGTCCAGCAACGGTTTCGGCTGCGGTCCCCGGTGGGTTTCAGGTGAGGCCGGTCTGCAAATGGCGGATACCTGCGCTTCCGGTGCTCACGTACTCGAATGTACGCTCCGCTCCGGTTCTCGGCATCCACCATTTTCGGCTCGGCCTGACCTGAAACGGCGCGAGCCCAGGCCAAGGTCCGCACAGTCCGGGTTAGAAGCCGTTTTCGATGCGCTCGAAGATGACGTTGGTGAAGCTCGAAATCTGGGCGCCGATGAACGGGCCAGTGAGCGCCACCACCAGGAAGATGGCGACGATCTTGGGCACAAAGGTGAGGGTGATTTCCTGGATCTGGGTCAGGGCCTGGATCAAGGCGATGCCGACGCCGACCAGCATCGCCGCCGCCACCGCCGGCGCAGACGCGGTCAGCACGGTCCAGATGGCGAACTGGACCAGGTCGAGCGCGTCGGCTTCGTTCACGCGGCCGAAGCCTTGACGGTGACGCCGGGCGCCATGGTGACCTGCTTGCCGTCGGTGAGCACGGCAATGACGCCGTCCTTGGCGAGACGCACTTCGGCGACCTTGCCTGAGGTCTTGCCATCGGCTGATGTGACCGTGCGCCCGATCAGCGCGTCGGCCTGGGCGAGCGCGGAGGACTGCAGGATCTGGTCGAGCCGCGAATTCATCTGCACCGACTGCTCGACCTGGGAGAAGGTGGCGAGCTGGGCGACGTATTCGGTCGAGTCCATCGGCTTGGTCGGGTCCTGGTTCTTCATCTGCGCCATGAGCAGCTTGAGGAAGGACTGGTAATCGACAGCGGCCTTGGCGCCGGACGACGACTTGGTGCCGGTGTTGGCGCCGACGGGCGGGGTGGTGGTGAAGTCGATGGGCATCAGAAAGTGCCTCCGGCGGCGATTGAGCGTTCGGCTGGCTGCTGGTCGTTGCCGGCCATGGCGCGCTGTTCGAGGGGGTAGAGAGAACGGAGCGTCTTCAACGCCTCGTAGACATGGTCTTCGGAGACGAGGCGGTCGATGTGCTTGAGGCTCGAAAGGATCTCGGCATCGTCGAAGGTGGCGAGCAGGAGCGGCAGCGAGCGGCGGAACATGTCGCGCGCCTCGACGGCCCCCTGGGGATCAACAAGCATCACCTGCAGGATGAAGTAGAGCTGGCGCAACGGTGTCGAGGCCTGCTCGGGCTGCAGGACATGGCTTTCGAGCAGGAACTGCGCGTCGTTGAGCAGCTCAAGCGCCGCCTTGCGGTCGATGCGGACGACAGCACCGTTGATGTAGATCTTTTCGTTGGCCTTCAGCGAGATCTTCAGCGTGTTTTTCATTGGATGCCGTCGCGGATGATCTGCGAGACCTCGATCAGGCCTTCGAAATTGTTGGTGCGGCCCTGGCGGATGTCTTCGCACTCGCGCAGCAGCCAAAGGCCGATGGAGATGAGGTTGGCGCGCAGCTCCTTGGGCAGCGCGTTTTCGGGGCTGCCGAGGTCGTCCAGCAGCGACGTCCACACACGGTTGGTGAACATCAGCGCGTCGATGGCTTCCCTGGAATTGGGCCCGACTTCGCTTGCCTTGGTCAAAAGATCGATCGAGCGGCTAAGGAGCTGGCGTTCGCGATCCTTGGCCTCGGCGACCGAGTCATCCTGGATATCGGCATAGGAGAATTGATACATATGCGTCCCGTTCGTTGCCGTCAGGTCAGAGGAATTTCATCAGGCTAAGCTGCTGAATCCGGGCGGTCAGTGCGTAGGACTTTTCGATCATCGAGATGAGATCGGTAACACGTGTCGCCGCCCGTTCGGGGTTCACGCCCTCGGATTTGAGGATGTAGCCTTCGTAGAGGTCCTTCTGCATTTCCAGCCGCTCGGTGGCGGTGCTGACGCGCTGCTGGACGATGCCGGTCCTTGCTTCCAACTGGCCGATGTCGCTGACGGCCACGCCTATGGTCGCGATGCTTCGGTCGACGAGTGCCGCGCGGGCCTCGTTGCCGACATTGCTATCGAGCAGGTCGCCCATGACCGCCGAGATCATCGCGATCTTGCGGATGCCCATCTCATTGGCGCTGACCGAGCTTTCGGTCGTCTCGTTCAAGGTGATGCGGCTGGTGATGCCCTGATCGGTGGCATTCGAAAACGTACCCTGCCAGCCCGCGCCGAGGAACATAGGCTCGACCTTGGTGGTCATGAAGCTGTCGATCTGGGCAGCGGTGATGTTCTTGGCGGCCGGGTCGTTCTGCGTGAAGCCGAAATGGGTCTGGAAGGCAGTGTCAAACGCCACCTTGCCCGGCGAGCCCGGCTTGAAATCGTTGAACGGCTTGACGTCGGTGTTGGTGCCGGCAAACAGATATTCGCCGTTGTAGCTGGTGTTGAGCACCGAGGTCATGGTGGCGAGCGTGGAGCGCGCGGCGTCCCGGGTCTGACCATAGGTGGTGTCGCTGGAGGAACTCGTGGTCAAGCTGGAAAGCAAGGTCTGGGCCGACTTGCCGAGCTGCTTGAGTGACTCCTGAGTCATCGACAGGCGCGACGACACCAGGGCGTTGGAATCGACGATGCCACCCAAACGTTCGTGGTCGCGGTTCAAGGCGACCGACTGTGCCGTGCGGGCGCCAAGCGCCAGCCCGGTGTCGGCGACGAAGCCGGTGGTGGCCTCCTTCTGCGCCTTGATGAGCGCCGACTGCTGGCGCATCATCGAATAGCGCAGCGCGTTGGTAACGGCCGAAGTGGAAACGAAGGTGGTTTTCATTGCGCTACCTCACCGCTGCCAACAGGGCACTGAGCATCTCGTCGACAGCCTTCATGAGCCTTGCCGAGGCCTGGTAGGCGTGTTCGAGATCGAGCATCAGCGACATCTCGATGTCGACATTGACGCCCGTTTCGCTGGACAGCGCTTCGGCCGTACGAACTGCCAGTGCCTCCTTGGTCTGGGTCGCGCTATCGGCCTGCTTGCGCATGCCTTCGAACCAGCCGATCGAATTGGTGGTGAAGCTGCTGAGGCTCGAGTTCGCGGTGATGCCGGCAGCAGGGTCAAAGACCATGGGTTGGTCGATGCGATTGCCGTAAGAAATCAGCAGATCGGCGTAGGACGCGTTGTTGGCTGTATTGGCGACGTAGGAGGCGCCGTTGATGCCGCCGTCGCGCAGAAGCTTCGGATTGCCGCCCACGGTCGGGTCAACAGCCGGATTGATCTTGATCTGGCGCGCGAGACCATTAATCAGCGTGCCCGCCGGAACCGCTGGACCGCCCGACCATGTGAACAGGCCGGCCTGATCGGCGAGGCCGGGAGCCGTCTCGCGGAATGCGGTGATGAGGCCGCGCGCGGTCTCGTCGAGCTGTGACTGCATGGTGTTGGCGACGCTGTCGCGCAGCTGGACCAGACCGGCGAGCTTGCCCGCCGCATCGGTGTTGGCGCCGGTGCCTGGCTGGATCGGCACCCCGTCGATATAGATCTTGTTGCCGGCCATGCCGGGCGCAAAGCCAGGCGTCTGCTCGAAGGTGACGGCGCGCGGCACGGTCTCGAACAGGGTTGCGCCCGAGGTCGTGGTGATGACCATGTCGTTGTCGCCACGCTTGAAGGTCGAGATCGGCACGATCTCGGAAATCTTCTTCAAGATGGCATCGCGCTGGTCGAGGGAATCGTTGACGTCGCGCCCGGTACGCGTGCCGGTCATGATGAGCTTGTTGGCCTGCTCGAAGTCGGCCAGCAAGGTGTTGAGGTCATCGACCGCGGTGGCGATTTCGCCATCCGCCTCGGTGCGGATCTTCTGGATGGCATCGGTGCCATCGTTCAGCGAGCGCACGACCTGGCGGGCGGCATCGATCGCCGCCGTGCCGAGGTTTTCATTGGAAGGTGCCGCCGCATAAAGCTGCAGCGCCTGCTGGAATTTGCCAAGCACGGCCGCTGGCGAACTCTTGTTGTCGGAGCCGTTGACGTCGAGGGCCAGCTTCTGCAGGCCTTCGAAGAGCGTGTTCTGGCCGGAGAAGTCGGCCAGAGCTGATAGGTTTTGGCGAAACAGAAGTTCGTTGGTCGCCCGCTGTATCTCGATGACGCGCGCACCGGGACCGGTGCTGGTGAGCACCGCCGTGCGGCGCGCGTAATCGGGGTTCGATGCATCCGCGACATTGCGGGAGACGGTGCTGGTCTGCCGCGACGTGTTGCGAAGCGCAGATTGAGCGATGCTAAGGGCAGATGACAACGACATGCTGGATCTTTCGCGGAATGAGGCCCGTCAGTCCTATCGCTTCAGGTTGACGAGGATATCCATGAGGTCCGCTCCGGTTTGGAAGACCTTGGAATTGGCGGTGTAGTTGCGCTGGGACTCGATCATGGCGGTGAGTTCCTCGGCGATATCGACGTTGGAGTTCTCGACAGCGCCGGAGACCATCTTGCCGCGGCCGCCCGCATCGGCGAAGCCGATCTGGACATCGCCGGAGTCGGCGCCTTGCGAGAAGACGTTGCCCGACTTCTGGATGAGCCGGTCAGGGCTCGCCACGTCGGCCAGCGGAATCTTGAACAGCGGCTTCATCGAGCCGTCGGCGTATTGAGCGTACATGGTGCCGTCGGTATCGAACTGGACGCGCTCGATCGTGCTCGGACCGTTACCGTCGGTCACAGCCTTGGTGACCGTGTATGGCGAGGCGAGCTGGGTCATTTTCGACATGTCGAGGGTCATCGGCGCGCCACCGGGCACGGTGAACGACAAAGTGCCCCCGGCGGTCAGCTTGCCGGTGGTGCCGTCGAATGTGAGGGAGTCACTGTCGAGGAGACCGCCTGCGGCGTAGGGGAACGACGAGGTGCCCGTTGCTGCCTTCGACTGGTCGAAGACGGCCACATCCCAAGTATTGGCGCCTGTCTTGGTGTAGTAAACGTCAAGTATTTTCTTGCCGCCGAGATTGTCGTAGACCACCATCGAGGATTTCGCGGTGTAGGTCGCGCCTGCGGCGTTGCCGCTCGGAAGGGGCGGGGCCACAACGGCAGCATCGCTCGGCAGGTTGGCTGTGAAGATGCCGTTCTTGGTCGGCAGCGCGGTCAGTTCGGTGGCGGAAATCTGGACCGGCACAAGGCCTTCAAAGCCGTTGGCAGTGGCAGCCGGAACGCCGTTGGCGTAACTGTAGCCCATCAGCTGGTAGCCGGCGGAATTGATCAGGCGGCCCTGGCCGTCGGGAACGAAGGAGCCGGCCCGTGTCAGGAAAGGCGAGCCTGATGCGTCGCGGACGACAAAGAAGCCGTTGCCGTCGACAGCAAGGTCTGTGGTCGACGTGGTGTATTGCAGCGCGCCCTGCTTGCTAATCGAATTCAGCACGTTGGTGGTGACGCCGCCGGAATTGTAGCTGCCGGGCGTGCTGGGCAGAACCAGCGACGAGAATTCGGTATAGGCGCGCTTGTAGCCGGTCGTGCTCGAGTTCGCGATGTTGTCGGCGACCGTCGACAGCCGGTTTGCTTGGGCAGCCATGCCCGAAACACCGGTTCGCATCATTCCGTAAAGGCTCATCGATGGTCTCCTCAAATCTCATGCCACGATAGGGAAGCTACGCGGCATGTCTTGCGCGAGGCTGATCAGACGACCAGCCGGTAACCGAGGAAACGTTTGGAATCGATCGGGTCGTGGCCAAGACGCTCGCGCAGCTTCTTGCGCAGCTTGGAGATGTGGCTCTCGACGACATTCTCTTCGACTTCTTCGTCGAACACGCCGTAGATTGCGTTGAAGACTTGGGTCTTGGTGACGCGACGACCGCTGTTGCTTGCCAAATATTCCAGGATGCGGCGCTCGCGGCGCGGCAGCGGCATTGGCTCGCCATGGATCTCGGGGTCGCGGCCATCCATGAAGATGCGCATGGCGCCGATCTCGGTGAAGCCGGTGTCTTCCTGGGCGCGGCGGCGGATCGCCGAGATGCGGGCCAGGATCTCGCGGATATGGACAGGCTTGCGAATGACGTCGTCGACGCCGGATTCGAAAAGCTTGAGCGTGTTTTCGAGATTGTTCTGCTCGCTGAGCGCGATGACCGGCGCCTTGGAGCGGTCCCGCAACTGACGAGGAGAAATCAAACCCTCGCTGCAGTCGCCGATAAGGAAGGCGCGAACCGAACGCAGATCTTCCTCAGGAGCGCTGGTGACCCATTCGCCGAATTCGCCGGAGCGGAAACCCGCGCAAGCCACACCTTCCCGGTCAAAAAGTGAATTATATCCTTTGGTGACGAGCTCTCGCTCGTCGACAACAACAATCATCGGCCCCGCCTTCCGAATCAGAAATAAATGCCCCGTTAACCAATCGGTAATGGGTCGAGACGAAGGCGACCAATCGTGAATTCTTGCCGCTATTTTTTGGGGAGTCAGGAATCGCATGGGTTGAACCGGCTGCACGACATGCGTGCATCCGGATTCAGCGCTTTGAGGACGGCGGGTGTCTCGGCCCGTGACCGGTTCAATATGGCGTGGGCCGCCTAGGGGTTGCAGAAATTCCGGGCGTTTTCGGTCCAGCGGCCGAAGCCGGTGGCGACCATATTGGTGATGACGCGGCAGACATAACGCTTCTGAGCGGGGTCGTTGTTTGGGCCGGCGTGATAGCGGGCGACGGCCATCGACCAGGACTCGTGGCGGCTGTGAAGACTGACCAGAAAGCGCGCGGCGTAGTCGACATTGCGACGGGGGTCGAGCATGTCGCGGACTGAACGAAACTCGGCCGCGTGATAGCGGTGGTTTATCTGCATGCAGCCGAGATCGATCAGGGTCTTGCCTTCGCTGCGGGCAGCTTCAAAGGCCGCGAGAGCCTCGGTCTCGTTTCTGGGAAAAACTGCTTTTCCTTCTATATTCAATGCGTTGGGTTGCAGACTGCCCTTCTTGCCAGTCTCCGTCAGGCCGACTGCGTAGAGGATGCCGACCGGCACGCCATAGCGGTCGGCGGCGCGCAGGATCTCTGGCTCGCAAGGATTTGCAGCGGCTAAGGCCAGGCCAGTTGCAGCACTAGATATAGCGGCTGCTGCCAGGGCGATCAGTGCGAGGCGGCGAGATGTTGTGCGCGTTACCTTCTTCATTTGCCGATCTCCCGCCAGGACGTCCATTGCCTGAATTGCCACCTTCGCTACCTGTTCCGTCCGACTGGAAGGACGGTTGGTCGCGACCGCTGGCACCGCCGGATGGGGCACCGCCGTCACTGCGTGGTTGCCCCGATTGCGGTTGAAGGATGGTGACGCGATCGACATCGAATCCGAGGCCGCGCAGCGCTGTATTGATCGCTTCGCGGTCGGCGGAAAGCCGATGATAGGCTTCGGCATTTTCAACTTCGATTTCAATCGAGAGTTGCTCTCCGGCCAGGCGCAAATTGGCTGTAACCATGCCCAACTCGACCGGACGCAGCTGGATCTTGAGGACCTGTGCGGCGGGCGCATTTGTGGTGCTGGCCTGGAGCTGCTGGACCGCACTTGCGGCTGCGGTGTGGCGCGTTGCGTCGGAGGCGATGGCAAGGGCGAGTGCGCCTGCCGTGCTGTTGGCACCGGAGGCGGCAGGAGCCGGGATGGCTTGCTCTGATATGACGCTGACTCGGCTTGCAGCGGTGGGCTGCTCGGCCTGTTTTGCGGGTGTCGGGCGTGCCGGCTTGTCGGCTTCGGCAGTTTCCGTGCTTGCCGCGCCCGCCGTGGCGGACTGCGCTGTGACAGGTGTTTCAGACATGGGTGCCATGCCGGGTGGCAAAGCCGAACCGGCGGAGGCCGCACGCGCTGACGCGCTGCTCACGACCAGAGCAGAACGCTCGGTGTCGGTCATGTCGCCGCCGGGCGTTGCTGCGACATCGCTGGCCTCGGCGTCAGCAGCATCGGCCAAGCCTGCATTGGCCGGCTGGCTGGTCGCCTTTCGCAATTCGCTCAAGGCAAGCACCAGCGGCAAGGCGGCATCGGCCGACATGTCGGCCGAGGTCACGTCCTTGGCCGACGTGTCGGGGAGTTCAGCACCTTCGGGCTGGCTGGCTTCCGCCGACGTCTCGGTGGTGGCCGGATCGGTTTCGTCCTTGGCATCGGCAACGCGTGGATCACGCGCGGCGAGCTGTTCGGCGAGCTTGTGCAGCCCCTTTTCGCGCGACGCGTCCGGGTCGGCGGCCTGCTCCTTCGACTGCCGTTCGCCTTTTTGCGGCGACATCAAGGTGCGACCGAAATCCGCCTGCTCGTCGTTGCCTGCCGGAGCGCTGCGGTCTGCCGCCGATGGATGTCTGGCTGTCGGGCTCACCAGCGCAGCGGTAATGCCGTCGGTCATTTGGGAGAGCCTCCGAGAAGTTCGTCAATGGATTCGAGCGTACGGCGCGCTTCGATGATCTTGGGGTCTTCAGCCTCGGCGGGTTCTGGCTTGGTCAGTGGCACGACCCTGGGTGCCGTGGCGATCGCCGGTTCCTGGAACGCGGGCATTGGCTGTGCCGCGGGAGCCGCCTCTTCGACGGCATCGGGAACCATCGGATCGGCCGGAGGCGATGCAAGGTCGAGCGGTGCTGGCGGCAGATCCTCGATGTCAATTGGTTTCGGCTTGCTTTCCGGCGAGGCCGGTACCGCCGAGGTCATTTCGGTGGCGACCGCCTCAACGGCGTCGAGCAAAGCGCGGTCACCCTTGGACAGCTTGTCGCGGTCGATACCGCCAAGCATGCCCAGCATGTCGGCAGCATTGCCTGACGTGACCGCCGAAAGCCCGGAATAGAGCTGGGCACGCGGGTCGGTGTTGTTGCTGCCGTCGCGGCCTTGCTCGGCCCTGGCGGCCGCGAACGCCGAGAGCTCGGTCAGGCCGTCGATCGCAGCGCGACGGGCGATACGGAGATAGACGACCTTCTCTTGCTCGGCATCCATCATCGCCGTGATCTCGGCAATCGAGTCGAGATTGACCGAGGCGTGCAAGGTGACGACGCCAGCGACAAAGGCATCGGCGAACTGGCTGGCATAGGGTGAGCGCAGATAGTTGCGGACATATTGGGTCGAGGTGCGCAGGAAGCGGCCACCGTCATCCACCCGGCTGGCGAGCGTCACCGAACGGCGCAGTGCTGCTTCCTCCACCAGCGTGCCAGGGCTCAAAAGGCGAGCCTGGTCAAACAGCTTCATAGCCTTTTCGGGTTCATCGGCGATGCTGACCGACCCCTTGACCAGGGCAAGGAAGGCGCCCAGCTCGGAGATCTGCGTCAGCGGATCGATCGAGGCGAGTGCTTCGACCGCGCCCTTCGGCTTGCCCCTGAGATAGTCGATGATGCCTTGCGCAAGCGCGCGGTCGGGCTCGTCGAGGGTGAGCCGCGACAAGACCTGTTCGATGGTCAGCGGATTGCCGCCGCTCATGGCGTAGATGAGCAGGGCGCGAAAATTCTTGGGGTTCTTGAATGCGGCTGTACTGGCCGTGCGCATGCGCTCGTCGGTCATTTCGAGCAGGCGGCGCTGCAGCGGCAGCGAAGCCTGGTCGCCACCGGCAATGCGGTCCTGCAAGAGCTGCAAGCAGCGCACGAGCTGGTAGGGTTCTAGTGCTGGCGCTTCGCTGGCCATGGCGCGCCCGGGCACGCCCGCAACCAGCAGGGCGATGAGGGCAGCACCTGAAAGGGTCGCCGCCAGCCTCATTGAGGCTTCTCCAGCAGGATTTCAATGCGCCGGTTGGTGGCCGAAAAGGGCTCAGCCGAGTCTTTCAGCTTGCGGTCGGCGAAACCGGCGACCTCGACGATGCGCTTCTCGTCGAGCCCGGCGCGGGCCAGCATGTAATAGGCCGAATGGGCGCGCGCGGTGGACAGGCGCCAATTGTCGTAGCCGCCGCCGCGGAACGGCCTGGCATCGGTGTGGCCGTTGATCGAGACCAGGCCTTCATGGGCCGAGATGGTCTTGGCGATCTTTTCCATGGCAAGCACGAGCTGCTTGCGCGGCACGGCAGAACCGATCTCGAACATGCCGAAGTTGAACTGCTCGGTAACCGAGATGACGACGCCCCTGTCGGTGGCGACGACCGAGACGCCGTCGGGCAGGTTTGGGCCCGACTTGATGGCCTCGGCGAGTTCGCGCCTGATGGCGTCGGCGTCCTTGATGGTGTCCTTGCTCGGCTTATCGTCCTTGGGCTTGTCGGCTACGGTTTCGGTCGGCTCCGATTTGGGGGCATCGCCGGGCTTGGCGCTTTCACGGGCAAGGGGTGTTGCTTGTTCGGCTGCCTTGGACGAGGGCTCGGCGGCCTTCACAGGCTCCGACGTGTCAGAGCGCGCGGTCTTGTCGCCCGGCTTTGCCGGATCGCCTTCGATCGCGGCGCGCTCGGCGCTGGCCTCGGCCGCGGGTGTTGCGACCTGCTCGGTCCAGAAATCGGGTGCGAAGGGATCGCGATAGGCTTCACCGCCGGTAGCACCACTCGATGGCCCGGCACTTTGCGCTCCGCCTTCGCCGCGTTCGGAGACATTGGCCTTGGTGCCGGTCTCCTGGGCGATCTCGGCGAGAACGGCATAGGGGTCGTTGAACAGGTGATCGTCTGAACGCTTGACGGAATCGGCGGAGTCGGCCGAATTCTTCTCGGTCGACGGGCCGGCATTGCCGCGGCCGTCGGTGCCGGCCTTGCCCGAGGCTTCCTGCGGGGTCTCGGCCGTCAGGCCAACGGAGTTGGGGCCGTCGCCAAGCTCTTCGAGCCCCTTGCGACTGGCGTTGCGGTCGACAAGCTTGACCGGATTGAAATAGCTCGCGACGGCCGCCTTGGTCTGTTCGTTAGCGGCACTGATCAGCCACATGACCAGGAAGAAGCACATCATCGCCGTCATGAAGTCGGCGAAGGCGATCTTCCAGGCACCGCCGTGGTGGCCTTCATCGTGATCGGAATGGGCACGCCGGACGATGATGATCTCGTGGCGCGGCTCGCCGCCGTCAGTGGCAGTCATGGCAAGGTCTCGGAAAGGGCCGAAGACCATTCGCCGAGACGGGTCTCAAACAGGTTGTCGTCGATCGAGACGCTGAGATCGAAGCCTGTGGCCTCGATGAAGTCGACATTGGCGGCGCGCTCGCCCAGGGCCGTTGCCAGCGCGTCGAACAGGAACTGCGGGCCGCTGACCTTGATGCGCACCGCATCGCGGTCGGCGCAGGCCGATATGACGGCATTGGCCAGGGCGTCGATGGAGCGGCTGCGGATGTCGTCGCTGACCAGGCCGGCGACAATGCGGGCGGCGGCATCGGTGGAGAGATGGACGAGGCGGGTCTCCATCTCGCCGATGCGCATGGCGATGGCAGAACCTGCATCGGCACCGAAGCGGGCGCCGAGCTCGGCGATCTCGGCGGCATGGCGCTGGCGCTCGGCTTCGAGGGCCGCCTCATGCGCCTCGCTCAGGCGCGCGGCCAACCCGGCCTCGGCCTGGGCGACGGCCTCGGCGACGATCGCCGGGATGTCCGGATCAGGCACGGCCTTGGGGTAAGTATTTGCGGCCGGCGTTTCGAGGTCGGGCCCGTTGGGAGCCAACGGCGCGAAATCGGTCAGCCTTTCGAAAAGCGCTGCAATCGACATCAGGCGGCTACCTCCTTGGCAGCCCATTTGCGCAGGATCAGTGCGGTGCGCTCTTCATTGATGTCGACCATGCGGGCGAGGCGGTCCTGCGGGGCGGGACGCAGCTTGTTGCGCAGATCGTCGATGGCGTTGCTGGGCCGTGATCCGGGCAGGGCGGCCTGCGCCTCCGCCTCAGCCGACGCATCGGGCGTCGGCAACGAACGCTGCACTTCATCGAAGCTCGGTCCGGCGATGGCCGCAGTGGCTGGCTTGGAAAGTGCTGCCGCCATCGGCCGCAAGCCGAAGAAGGCGACGAGGAAGACAACGACGATGAAGGCTGCGGCATTGATCAGCGTGCCGGCATGCTGGCCGACGGAAGCGAGGGCCCCGGGGCTTGCGATCGCTTCGCCGTCGAGGCCGTCGATGAACTCGACCGCCGAGACGTTGATCAGGTCGCCGCGCTTTTCGTCGAAGCCGGTGGCCGAGGTCACCATCTTCTGGATGTCGGCGACACGCGCGGCGATGGCTTCCGGCGTCGCGTCCTTGCCAAGGATGGTGGCCAGGCGCTGCTGGTTGACGACGACGGCGATCGACATCTTGGTCACCGAATAGCCATTCGAGACGGTGGCGATACGCTTCGAGTTCATCTCGTAATTGGTGATCTCTTCCTTGCGGTCGCTGTTTGAATTCGACTGCGGGCCGTCGGTTGCGGCACCTGCTTCGGCGTCAGGCAGGTTCTGTTCGACGGTGGCTGGCGTGGACGACTGCTTCTGGTTGCTGGCTTCATTGGCGCGCACGACCTGGACGGAGCGTTCGACGCGCGATTCCGGATCGAAGATGGTCTCATCGGTCTGACGCGTATCGGTGTTGACGTCGGCCTTGACGCTGGCGCGGAAATTGTCCGGGCCGAGATAGGCAGAAAGCGCGCGGCGGATGTTGTCTTCGATCTGGGTCTCGACGGTGCGCTCGACGCCGATGGAGCGGGCGGCACTGGAATTGCTGGGGTCATCGCCGGCTGCAAGCAGATTGCCGCTCGAATCGAGCACCGTCACGCGTTCTGCGTCGAGCCCGGGGACGGCTGCGGCGACGAGATGGCGGATCGACATGGCGCTCTTGTCGGCATCCAAGCTGGAGGCGCGGATGACCACCGAGGCGGACGGCTTTTGCTCGTCGCGGCGGAAGTTGGCGCGTTCGGACATGACGATGTGGACGCGGGCAGCCTTGATGCCGGAGATCGACTGGATGGTGCGGGCGATCTCGCCTTCCAATGCACGCACGCGGGTGACTTGCTGCATGAAGGAGGTGAGGCCGAGCGAGCCGACATTATCGAAGAGTTCGTAACCGCCGTTGGCGCTGGTGGGCAGCCCCTTTTCGGCAAGCAGCATGCGCGCCTGCGAGGTTTTGCCGGCGGGAACCAGAACAGTGGTGCCGTCGGAGGCGACGTCGAAGCCGATGCCGGCCTCGCCGAGCACCATGCCGATCTGGTTCACGTCGGAGCGTTCGAGCCCGACATAAAGAGTCTCGTAGGCCGGACGGTTGAGATAGACGGACGCCACGCCGATGACGGCGAGGACCAGCGCTGCGATGCCACCCAGAATGGCGAGCCGGCGTGGGCCGAAACTCCTGAGATTGGCGACTATGCTCTGTAGCTGTTCAGGCACGTGCGTAGGTTCCCCGCAAAACTATCCGGCAGACCCTAGACCGCGAAGCTTGCGCGAAAATGATATGGGCCGCGCAAGATGCGCGGCCCATGGCAAATAGATGTCGCTGGTTCAGAGAGCGGCCGATCAGCCCTTGAACAGCGCCAGGATGCTTTGCGAGTTCGAGTTGGCAATCGACAGCGCCTGGATACCGAGCTGCTGCTGCACCTGGAGCGCCTGCAGGCGGGTCGATTCCTTGTTCATGTCGGCATCGACGAGCTGGCCGACGCCGCGGTCGATGGAGTCCATCAGCTTGGACGTGAAATCCTTTTGCATGTCGATGCGCGACTTGGCAGCGCCGAGTTCGGAGGCGCCCGAAATCATCTTACCCAAAGCGCCTTCGACATTGGTCAGCAACGTTGCCAGAGCAGCGTCGTCGGCAGCGGCGGCAACGTCTACCGTCAGAACGTTGGTGAGAAGATCGGCACCTGCGGCAGTGCCAGTAGCATCAGTGAGCTTGATGTTCGTCGTGTCTATGTTGATCTTGCCGATCGTGACGACGCCGGCCGCGTCGCGGTTGAAGGACGATACAACCTGGAAGCCAGTTGCCGAACCCGCGGTAGCGGAGGCGAGCATGTTGGTGCCGGCATAGGTCGCACCCATGGCGATACCCTTGAGCTGATCCACCATGACTTTGATGTCACTCTGATTCTTGGCTCTGTCAGCGGGGCTGGCGCCGATCGACGAAACGACCTTCTTTTTGATATTGTCCGTGACTTCAATGGCCTTGTTCATGGCGGTGTAGGCGGTGTCGACCTTGCCGGAACCAAGCCCGAGCGAGTCCTGCACGACCGAGTTGGCCTGGTTGTCAGAACGCATGGTGGTCGCGATCGACCAGTAAGCAGCGTTGTCGGACGCTTCGGCGACGCGAAGGCCGGTCGAAATGCGCCCTTGCGTGGTCTGAAGCGCCTTGTTGGTGGCGCTAAGGCTCTGGAGTGCCGTCATCGCCGAAGCGTTGGTCATGATACTGGACATCGAATAAAGCCCCCTCTGTGAAAACCCCGCCGCTGCATGCGGCTGCGTACCGGTCGCGGATGCCGTTCGTTGCGCCCGGGGCAGTCGAACCGCATGGCAATTGGTTAACCATAACTAGAGCTTCGTGGTTAACGGCGGATTAAGAGCGTCGGAGGATTCAACTATGATCCGCCTTCTGACGCGGGGGTACTTCTGTAGAGGATGGCTTGCGCCAGGCTCGTCTGGCCGGTGGCAGCTGCGCTTTAAAACGAAAACGGGCCGCACCCTGGGGTGCGGCCCGTTCTAGCGCAAGCGCCTGAGACGGCTCTTAGCTGCTATTCGAAGATCAAAGCCGATCTTCGACGATGGCTGATTAGCCGCGGAAGAGCGACATGATCGACTGGGTATTGGAGTTGGCGATCGACAGAGCCTGGATGCCGAGCTGCTGCTGGACCTGAAGAGCCTGCAGACGGGTCGATTCCTTGTTCATGTCGGCATCGACGAGCTGGCCGACGCCACGGTCGATCGAATCCATCAGGCTCGAACCAAAGTCCTTCTGCATGTCGATGCGCGACTTGGCTGCGCCGAGTTCGGACGCGCCCGAAATCATCTTGGTCAGAGCTCCTTCGACGCCGGTCAGCAGGGTTGCCAGAGCAGTGTCGTCGGCAGCGGCAGCAACATCCACCGACAGAACGTTGGTGAGAAGATCGGCACCAGCGGCAGTGCCAGTAGCGTCAGTGAGCTTGATGTTCGTGGTGTCCACGCTGATCTTGCCGACCGTGACGACGCCGGCCGCGTCGCGGTTGAAGGACGAGACAACCTGGAAGCCAGTGGCCGAACCCGCGGTGCCAGAGGCGAGCATGTTGGTGCCAGCATAGGTCGCGCCCACGGCGATGCCCTTGAGCTGCTCCACCATGACCTTGATGTCACTCTGATTCTTGGTTCTGTCAGCAGGGCTGGCGCCGATCGACGAAATGATCTTCTTCTTGATGTTGTCGGTAACTTCAATGGCCTTGTTCATGGCGGTGTAGGCCGTATCGACCTTGCCGGCGCCCAGGCCGAGCGAGTCCTGAACAACCGAGTTGGCTTTGTTGTCCGAACGCATGGTGGTGGCGATCGACCAATAAGCGGCGTTGTCGGACGCTTCGGCGACGCGGAAACCGGTGGCAATGCGCGACTGGGTCGTGGCGAGGTTCTTGTTGGTTGCAGCGAGAGTCTGCAGCGCGGTCATTGCCGAAGCATTGGTATTGATGGAAGACATGGGAAAAACGCCCCTAAAAATGCGAAATGTACAGGGACATACCGGATCGGCCGGTATGGCGGAGAGGCATCATGCCCATGAGCGCTTCAAGGAAGGTCACCCGCCATGTCCGGCAATCTGGCGGATAGTTGCTACCAAAGCTCTAAGAGGTATGGTTAACCCGCATTAACCTGCTGATTTCTTTTGAAATAGTGCTTCGAAGATGCACAAACGCCCGCGATGGCGCGGGCGTTTGTGGATGGTGCCTTTCGCGCGCCCGTAGCGGACGCGCGGTGATCTAGGTGAAAGATCGCACAAGGGAACCGACGAGCAGGTTCCAGCCGTCGATGAGGACGAAGAACAATATCTTGAACGGCAGTGACACGACCGTGGGCGGCAGCATCATCATGCCCATGGCCATGGTGATGGTGGCGACGATCAGGTCGATGACCAGGAAGGGCAGCACGATCAGGAAGCCGATTTCAAAACCGCGGCGGATCTCCGAGATCATGAAGGCCGGAACCAGGATGCGCAGGTCGACCTTGTCTTCCGACACGGTCTGGCCGCGCTCGCGGGCGAGGTCGGCGAACAGGTTGAAGTCCTTGTCGCGGACGTTGCGCATCATGAAGGTGCGGAACGGATCGGAGATGCGATCTACCGCCTCGGTCTGGGTGATCTGGTTGTCCATCAGCGGCTTGACGCCGTTTTGCCAGGCCTGATCGAAGGTCGGCGCCATGACGTAGAAGGTCATGAACAGCGACAGCGAGATGAGGATCAGGTTGGCAGGCGTCGACTGCAGGCCGATGCCGGTACGCAGGATCGAAAACGCGATGATGAAGCGCGTGAAGCTCGTCACCATGATCAACAGGCCCGGCGCCACCGACAAGACGGTCAGCAGGCCGAACATCTGGATGATGTAGCCGATGGTTGCGCCGTCGGTGTTGCCCAGCGCGCTCAGGTCAAGCTGCTGCGCGCCCGCGGGCAGGGCGGTGCCCGCGAGGATGGCTGCGGTGGCCAGGAACTTTTTCATTCAAACAGCAACGTTCTGATCAGGACTTCCTTGACGTGACCGTCGCTGCGGATCGCGGCGCGTTCGTCGAGGTCGGTCTTGAGATGACGGAAAGCGCTGGCGCCCTGGATCTGATGGATCCTCAGCGTGCGCACGAAGGCGAGCAGGTCCTGGTGGACGCGTTCGGCGAGCTCGGGCGGCTGCGGCGCGTCGAGCACCAGCGAGACCTCGAGGCGCACCCACATGGTGTCGGGTGCTGCGAGATTTGCGGTGATGGTGGGGAGTTGCACCAGCGTGCTGGCAGCTGCGGGCTCGCCGCCCTCCTTGGCGGGCGCAGGCGGTTTGACAGTGTCGGCCGCCACCTGTTCGGCCGGCTTGGCTTCGCCCTTGAGATAGCCGCCGGACAGCCAGCCCATGCCGATGGCCGCCGAGGTCATCATCAGCAAGATGCCGATCTGGATGACCAGTGACGGGCCGGGTTTAGCTGCGGGGGGCTGTTCGACTGCTGACATGACCGACCTAGAAGGGGAGGACCTGGTCGAGGAACTGCTGGCCATAGGGCGGCTGCTGGACCTCGGAGATGCGGCCGCGACCGCCATAAGAGATGCGGGCTTCGGCGATGCGCTCGTAAGGAATGGTGTTGTGCGGGCCGATATCGGTCGGGCGCACGATACCGGCGATGGTCAGCACGCGCAGCTCGGCGTTGACGCGAACCTCCTGCGAGCCGCGGATCATCATGTTGCCGTTAGGCAGCACTTCCATGACGACGGCGGCAACGAGCAGGTTCAGCTTTTCGGAGCGCGCGGTGGCGCCGTCGCCTGTGAACTTGGTTTTCGAGTCGATGTTTCCATCAGCCGAGCCGCTGGTGCCAGCCCCGTCCCATTCGAGGTCGAGGCCCATGCCCAGGCCACGGCTGGACGTGCGCTGGCGCTCGGACTCGTTCTTGAAGCGGGCCTTGTCGTCGATCTCGATCCTGACGGTCAAAATGTCGCCGGGCTGGAGCGCGCGCGGGTCGGTGAACAGGCGGCTCTGCTTGTCCTGCCACAGCGAGAAACGCTTGGGCGGGGCCGAGGGCGATTCAGGATAGCGATACATTGACGAGCTGCCATCCTCGATGCCGGAACCAACCGCCGACATCGTCGGCTCCTTGTTGATTTCTTTGAGGTCGGTGGCACAGCCGGCGAGGCTTGCGAGCATGGCCGCGAGAAGGACTTTTCTGGTCATGTTGGGTCTTCCCGGCGGGATGCGCTTGCCATGATGCGGGTAAGCTCGGCCGCCGACTTGCTTTCCATCTCGTTGAGGATGACGCTGGACTTGCGGGCGTCGAGCTTCATCAGGATGGCGGCGGCGAGGTCGATGTTCATGACCGCCAGGCGCTCAGCGGCGGCATCGGGTTTCATGCGCGAATAGATCTGGACGACGCCTTCTTCGGCGCGGGCCAAAAAGACCTCGCGGCGCTTCAGCCATGTCTCGTATTCGGTCTTGCGCTCCTCGAGCATTGCAATGCGCTTGTCGACTTCGGCCTGGAGCTTCTTCAGCTCTTCGGCCTGAAGCGCGTAGCGGCGGTCGCGGGCAGCGTCCGCGATGTTGGAGCAGAAGCGCTCGACTTCGCTCGGCTCGACCGTGTTTGGCGGGATTGTCGCGGTGTGCTCGGGCGAAACTTGCGGTTTGACCTCGCGCGGCATGACCTGAGTGGGCGTGCCCTGGGCGAGCATCTGTTCGGCGTGAGCCAAGCCGCCGCCGGCAAGGACGATGGCCAGTGCCGCAGCGGGGAGGGCCTGGCGGGAGAACATCTGGAAATGGCTTGTTGTCATGGCCATGGCCTATTGAACCACCAGGTCGGCTTGCAGCGCGCCGGCCGACTTGATGCCCTGGAGGATTGCGATGATGCCGTCCGGCTTGACGCCGAGGCGGTTGAGACCGGCGACCAGCGTCTGCAAATCGGGGCCGTCGAGCATGGCGAGCTTCGAGTCGGGACGTTCCGTCTCGATAACGGTGAAGTCCTCGATGGCGGTCTGGCCGCGCGCGAACGGCTCGGGCTGGACCACGCGCGGCTGCTCGGTGATGCGGACCGTGAGCGTGCCGTGGCTGATGGCGACGCGCGAGATCTTGACTTCGTTGCCGATGACGATGGTGCCGGTGCGCTCGTCGACGACGACCCGGGCCGGGCTGTCGGACATGACCATCAGGTTTTCGAGCTCGGCATAAAAGCGCGCGGTCGACACACCCTCGGGCTTGCGGATGACGACGGTGCGCGAGTCCTGCTCGCCGGCCACGCGCTTGCCGAAACGGTGGCGGGCGTAGTCGTTGACGGCGTCGGCGATACGGACCGCTGTTGAGAAATCGGGATTGAAGAGCTGCAGCGTCAGAACGTTCTCGTCGCCGAAGCGGGCCTTGACCTCGCGCTCGACGATGGCGCCGTTGGGGATGCGGCCGGCGGTCGGGACGCCCTGGATCACCTTTTCGGCATTGCCTTGCGCGGCAAAGCCGCCGACCAGCAGCGAGCCTTGGGCGACGGCATAGATCTCGCCGTCCGGTGCCTTGAGCGGCGTCATTACCAGCGTGCCGCCTGAAATCGCTGTGGCATCGCCGAGCGAGGAGACGTTGACGTCGATGCGGGCGCCGGACTGGACAAAGGCCGGCATGTTGGCCGTGACAACCACCGCAGCGACATTCTTGACGCGCAGGCGGCCGTCTTCCGAGGCGATGCCGAGATTTTCGAGCATGGCGCGGATCGACTGTTCGGTGAAGGGCGAGTTGCGCAGGCTGTCGCCTGTGCCAGGCAGGCCGATGACGAGGCCGTAGCCGACAAGCTGGTTGTCGCGGGATTCCTGTAGCGAGGCGACGTCCTTGATGCGGACATTGATGAGATGCGCGCCGCCGCTGTTGAGCGTGGTCTGCCGTCCGCCGTCACCGGCGCCAAAGGCATCGTCGCCGCCAGCCTTGCCGGCACGTGCTGCCAGCTCGGACGCCGGAACGCCGTCGGGCCCGTCGGCATACGCGCTCTGGAGGCCAAGAACGGCGACTGCCGCGAGCAACAGTCTGCGGATCATATGGCACCCACGTGGATCGAGCCGTCGGCCATGACCGTGCCGCTGAGGACCTTGCCGCTGTCTATGTTGCGGACCTTGACTAGGTCGCCGGCAGCACCCGGTTCAAGCGTGACGCCGGCGGCCGAGATCAAAAGAGCACCCGCAGCGAACACGACCTGGACGGAGGCGCCGCGGTCGACCAGCCAGGCCTCGCGCAGCGCGTTGACGGGAATATAGCGGCCGGGCAGCAGCGTGCGCTTGGCGACCCTGCCGTCGAGCTCCTTGGCAAGCGTCGCGACCGCGTCGGGGCGAACCTTGCCCGGCTTGAGCGTGACTTCCTTGAGCGCGGACAAGGCGATCGCCTCGCCGGGGTAGATGACGCGGTTGGGAACGAGCACGACCTCCTGGTCGGCCGCCTGCGCTGCGCCGCCAAGCATGGCGAACGCGAGGACCGCCGTGCGGATATGGAGGAGGGCGTTCCGTCGCCGCATGATGCTCACCGAATATTCTTGGAGACGACAGCGGCCATTTCGTCGGCTGCCTGGATGACCTTGGAATTCATCTCGTAGGCGCGCTGCGCCGAGATCAACTCGGTGATTTCCTTGACCGGGTCGACGTTGGAGTTTTCCAGGTAGCCCTGCTTGATCGTGGCGTAGCCGGGATCGCCTGGGATGCCGACATTGGCGGCACCTGAAGCTTCGGTTTCCTGGAAGAGATTGTCGCCGAGCGGCATCAGGCCGGCCTCGTTTGCGAAGTTGGCGAGCGTCAGCTGACCGAGCGGCTGGAGCGCTGCCTGGCCGTCGAGCCGGGCGAAGACCTGGCCGGAATTGTTGACGATGACCTCGACCGCATCCTGCGGCACGGTGATCGCCGGGACGACGTTGAAGCCGTCGACGGTGACCAGCTGGCCGGTGGCGTTCTTGTTGAACGAGCCGGCGCGGGTGTAGAGCGTCTGGCCGTCGGCGCCTTCGATCTGGAACCAGCCCTTGCCTGACAAGGCGAGGTCGAACTCGTTGGTGGTGCTGGTCAGGCCGCCCTGGATGTGGACGTTGCGGACGGCCGCCGTCTTGACGCCGAGGCCGATGCTGACGCCTTCCGGCACGATCGCCGAATTGGCGCGGTTGGGCACGCCCTGCAGGCGGTCCACCTGATAGAGCAGATCGGAGAATTCGGCGCGGGCGCGCTTATAGCCGGTGGTGTTGATGTTCGCGATGTTGTTCGCGATCACCTCGAGATTTGTCTGCTGGGCATTCATGCCCGTAGCGGCAATGGCTAGCGCTTTCATCGGGATGTTCCTCAGATGCCCATGCGGCTGACTTCGAGATATGCCGTGACGATCTTGTCGCGGATGGCGACGGCCGCCTGCAGCGCCTGCTCGGCACTCATCACCGCGTCGACAACCTCACGGGTGTCGGCCTTGCCCTGGAGGCCGGAAAGCGAGAGCTGCTCTGCCTTGTGCAAGGTGGCCTTGGTCTGAGCTGCGGCGTCCGCAAGGGCTGCCGCGAAGGACGAGCCGACGCCGCCAGTTGCGGCCGCGCCTGCCTCGGGCACGACGCTCGTCGGCTTGCTCAGTAGTTGCGTGCCGATTGGACTGATGCTGCCGATCATTACTGGCCCCTCATAAGATCAATGGTCATGGAAATGAGATCGCGCGCCTGCTTGATGACCTGCAGGTTGGCTTCATAGGAACGGTTGGCCTCGGTCATGTCAGCCATTTCGATGATGACATTGACGTTGGGCATCTTGACGAAGCCGCTGGCGTCGGCGGCCTCGTTGCCGGGCTGAAATTCCAGCGGAAACGCCGACTGATCATGGCCGATCGAGGCGACCTCGACGGTTGAAGCGCCAGTTGCCCGGTCGAGCTCGGCAGCGAAGCTGACAGTCTTGCGGCGATAGGGGTCGGCACCGGGCGTGTTGCCGGTAGACTGGGCGTTGGCAAGGTTTTCCGAAACGATGCGAAGGCGTTCGGACTGGGCTCCGAGACCGGAGCCTGCGACCTTGAGTGCTGAAACGAGCGGGTCCATCCCTGTCAGGCCTTTGTGCTGAGCATGATCATGCGGTGGAAGGCCTTGACGATGGCCGTGTTGAGCTCGAACGAGCGGCGGACTTCGCCGGCTTTCATGAGCTCGTCTTCGACCGCCACCGTGTTGTCGGATGGCAGGACGGCGTGCTTGGGTTCTTCGGGCTTGACTGCGTAGCCTGCTTCGGTGGCGCCGCCGGTGAGGTGGCCCTTCTGGGTCGACGTCATGGCGACCCGCGAACGGTCAAGCACGCGCTCGAAGGGCTCGATCTCGTTGGTCCGATAGCCAGGCGTGTTGGCGTTGGCGACGTTGCCGGCGATGGTGTTCTGGCGCACCGAAAGCCAGCGTGCCTGCTGGGCGGCCAGATCGAACAGGTTGACGGGGTCCATGGAAATCTCCGAGCAGATTTCCAAACACTATTGCGTCAGTCTTGCGCGGGCCTTGCGCGGCGGCCCTTCGGCAAAACCAGCTCAAGGCGAGACGTGGAAGACCTCTTCGCGCGAGGTGACGAGCACCCATTTGCCGTCGCGCTGTTCGATCGAGGCGACACGGCTCGAGTCGGGCAGCGGCGAACCGCGCTGGACGATCCAGACGCCGGCATCGTCTTCGACCATGGCTCGGCCGTTGGCGATATGAACGAGCTTGAATTCGATCTTCGGTCCGGGGAAGGGCTGTTCGGTAACGCCCGGAACGCCAACCTCGTCGTCCTTGTCGCGGCGCAGCGAGCCGGTGGCAAAGAGGTCGAGCTTCATCGGCGGAATATCTTCGACCGACATCGGCGCGCCTATGCGGTTGACCTGTTGGCCCATGGCGAGCGGAATCGGTTGCTGGTTCTGGCCGCCTCCGGAGAATTTCATCGCGCGGACGCCGAATTTCTCCTGGTTGAAGAAGATGTACCAGGGAAACAGCGCGCAGGTGAGACCGAGCGCGATGCCGAGGCCAGCGATGACGAAGTCGCTGCTGCGGTCGCGCTTTTCGCGCCTTGGGGTGATGGTCAGCGGCGAGCGCTTCAAGCCGAGGCGCTGGAGCAGCGTGAGCGGCTTGTCCTTGCTCCCGATCATTTCGAGGAACACGCTTGCCGGGTCATTCCGCCTGAACATGGGCTCTATCCTTGGCTTTCAGGTGACGTGCGAGATCGGAGAACGGATCCAGCGAAGGCCTATCGGCAGGCGACTGGCCGAGTGCCTCGTAGATCACCGGAACCTGGCGCACGGCGAGATCGAGCTCCGGATCGGCGCCGGCCTGGTAGGCGCCGAGCAGGCGGATGTCGCGAGTGTCTTCGAAACGCGAGATCATCGCCTTGAGCTTGCTGACGAGCTGGCGCTGTTCCGGGGTCCAGGCCTTGCCGGCCAGACGCGAGATCGAAGACAGCGGATTGACTGGCGGATAGCGGCCCTGCTCGGCAATCGAGCGGTCGAGCACGACGTGGCCGTCGAGGATGCCGCGGACGGAATCGGCGACCGGATCGTTATGGTCGTCGCCGTCGACGAGCACCGAGATGATCGCGGTGATCGAGCCGGTGCCTTCCATACCGGGGCCAGCGCGCTCGAGCAGCTTGGGCAGGTCGGTGAAGACGGATGCGGGATAGCCACGCGCGACCGGCGGTTCGCCGGCACCGATCGCGACCTCGCGCAGGGCGTGAGCAAAGCGGGTGATCGAATCCAAAACCAGAAGCACGCGGTCGCCACGGTCGCGGAAATGCTCGGCGACGCGCATGGCGGTGTCGGGCGCACGGCGGCGCATCATCGCGCTCTCGTCGGAGGTGGCAACGACCGCGACCGTCTTGGCCATGGAGGCCGCACCGATGGTGTCTTCAAGGAATTCGCGGACTTCGCGGCCACGCTCGCCGATCAGGGCGACGACGACGGTGTCGAAGGCATCGGCGCCGGCGAGCATGGCCAGCAGCGTCGACTTGCCGACACCGGAGCCGGCGAAGATGCCCATGCGCTGTCCGAAGCAGAGGGGGGTGAAGATGTCGATGACACGAACACCGGTCATGAAGCCGGTTTCGACGCGCTGGCGGGCAAGCGCTGCCGGCGGCACGGCTTCGGCCGCGTCCTGCTTGGCGTTGCGGATCAGCGGTGCACCACCGTCGATGGGGCGTGCAAGGGCGTCGATGGCGCGTCCGCGCCAGCTCGGATGCGGGGTAATGGCGATCGGGCCGCGGGTGAAGACGGCATCGCCGACACCCACCTCGGCGCTGCTCTCATAAGGGGCGACCAGCACTTCGTCGCGAGCGATCTGGACGATTTCGCCCCGGCGGTTGCGGCCGTGCCCGCGGTGCTCGACGATGTCGCCGAGCCGCGCGCTCGCGGACAGGCCGCCGACCTTGTAGTGGGTTGGCGCGATTTCGGTGACCCTGCCACCACGCCTGACCAGCAGGCGGTCGTCAGTGAAGCGGTTCTGGATACGCTCCAGCGCCTCGAGCCGGTTGTCGTGGACCGGCTGTGGCCCGTTGCGGATGGCGGTCAGGGACGTGCTCACTTATTTCGAGCCGAGCGTCTTGATGGCGTCGGAGAACGAGGCTTCGTTCTGGCGTATCAGGGCGGCGGTGTTTTCGAAGGCACGCTGCACCATGATGAGCTTGGTCATCTCCTTGATCGGATTGACGTTGGACTCTTCGACGAAGCCCTGGACGATGCCGGCGTTCATGCGGTCGACAACCGGCTGGGGCGGTGTCGGTGGCACAACGCCCGAATTGCCATAGCGGACAAAGTTGATGCCGGGGTTGAAGTCGTAGAGGCCGATGGCGCCGACCAGGCGGTCACCCTGGCGCAGCGCGCCGTCGGCACCCGCTGTCGGGGGACCAGCACGCGGGTCGAGCTGTATCGGCGCGCCGCCGGCGTCGAGTACCTGGTGGCCCTCGACGGTGACGAGCTGGCCGTCCTGGGTCATGGAGAAGCGGCCATCGCGCGTCATCACCACGCCGGCGGGCGTGTCGATGCCAAACCAGGCGTCGCCACGAATGGCGAAGTCGAACGGGTTGCCGGTTTCACGCATGCCGCCGTGCTGGGTCGAGAGATAGGTGTCGCCGGGCGAGGTGAAGGACACCGACTTCTGGCCGAGGCCGGAGACGACGTCCTCGAACTTCACGCCAGTGGCGCGGAAGCCGACGGTGGAGGCGTTGGCGACGTTGTCGGCGATGGTGTTGAGGCGCTTTTCGAGTGCGACCTGGGCGGAGAGGGCGACGTAGAGACCGTTTTGCATGATGTCCTCAGAACCTCAGCTTTTGCATGGCAAACAGCAGGTCGGTCGATACGCCAGCGGCCGGCGAGCCGCCGAAAAGCACGCCGACGGAGGCTTGCACCGGTGAGGAGGGGTTGTTGATTTCCCAAAGGCTGGTGAAGCGCTTCATGAATTCGCCGAGCTTCTTGGGATCGGAGAAGTCCTCGACCTTGAGCTTGCTCTCAAACAGCGCGACCTGGCGGTCGATGTTGGCGCCAGCGAAAGACTCGGGCAGAGCAAGCGCCGTGCGCAGGACCTTGGCGAGGGCGGGGTCGGCAAGCACCTGGTAGAAGCTGGTGATGGTCGATGCCTTACGCTCGAAATAGAGCGCCAGGCGCACGCCTTCATTGTCCTTGCCGGCGTTTTCCTCCAGCGTCTGGCGCATGAACTTGTCGACGGCCGGCTTCTGGGAGGGATTGATGGTGGTGGCACTCTCGCCATAGGCCTCGAAGTTATAGACGCTGGCGAAGGCGGCGTAGTTCTTGTTCGTCATCTGGTTGGCGTAGCTTTTCGGATCTCGAACGCCACCAGCCAGGACCTTCTCCATCATCTCCTTGTTGGGGATCGAAGATTCGATGCCGAAGGATGTCATGGCGAATTTGTACAGCCTGTCGTCACCCAGCAGATCCTTGGAGGACTTCACCTTGACGATGTTGTCGAGGTAGTACTTGACCTCTTTCTGGACCGCTTCCGACTTGGGATCGAGGCCGCCCAGTTCTGCCTTGATCAGATATTGGCTGACGGCACCTTGCTGGGCCTTGTTGTAGGTGGTGGCCTGCGCGCCGAGTTCGGCGAAATTGAAGCTCTTGACGAATTCGGCGTAGCGCTTGTCGGTCAGCTTGTTGGCGAAGCTGTCCTTGCTGGTGATGCCTTCCTTCAGCGCCTTGACCATGAACGCCTTGGCGTAGGCCATGTCCT
Source organism: Aminobacter sp. 01T433 (assembly GCF_056398585.1). Taxonomy (NCBI): domain Bacteria; kingdom Pseudomonadati; phylum Pseudomonadota; class Alphaproteobacteria; order Hyphomicrobiales; family Phyllobacteriaceae; genus Aminobacter; species Aminobacter sp. 01T433. Next base: position 154,970 of record NZ_JBFTPR010000011.1, on the reverse strand, counting down.
GGAGACCGTGCGCCTTCATGGCGTATTTGAACAGACGGTCGTTCTTGACGAACTCGTCGATCGACTTCACGTTCTTGATGTTCTTCAGATAGTATTCGGTCTCGCGCTCGACGGTGGGCTGGGACTCGACGCGGTCGATTGCCTTGCCGATGTCCCTCGCGATCAGGTGATAGCTTGTATAGGTATTGAGCATGACAATAGCCCTTCCGCCGCAGGATAGTCGGGGGAGGCTACGCTCAAATGCTTGCGCGAGGCTGAATCATTTTGCTGCGTTCCTTCAAGCCTCACACAAGGCACGCAAGCTATCTGTGTCTGCATAGTGCTTTGAATGCGGAAGGACCTGCCTGTGGGCATTCTGATCGGACTCGTCGTGACGCTGGGCTGTGTGCTTGGCGGCTTCATGGCGATGGGCGGACATCTAAACGTGTTGATGCAGCCCTGGGAGCTCGTCATCATCGGCGGCGCAGCCCTTGGCACCTTCCTCGTGGCCAACCCGATGGCCACCGTCAAGGACACCGGCAGGGGCATCATGGAAGCCTTCAAGCAGGCGGTGCCGAAAGAGCAGGACTATCTTGAAACGCTGGGCGTGCTGCATTCCCTGATGCGCGAACTGCGCACCAAGACGCGTTCGGAAGTCGAAGCCCATATCGACAATCCGGACGAGTCGGCGATCTTCCAGGCTTTCCCGACGGTGCTGAAAAACTACGATCTGACGCATTTCATCTGCGATTATTGCCGCATCATCATCATCGGCAATGCACGTTCGCACGAGATTGAAGCGTTGATGGACGAGGAAATCCAGACCATCCGTGCCGACAAGCTCAAGTCCTATCACGCGCTTGTCGCGGTCGGCGACGGTCTGCCGGCGCTCGGCATCGTTGCCGCCGTGCTCGGCGTGGTCAAGGCGATGGGCGCGCTCGACCAGTCGCCCGAGATCCTCGGCGGCCTGATCGGTGCGGCTCTTGTTGGCACCTTCCTTGGCATCTTCTTGTCCTATTCGGTGGTCAACCCGATCGCCACCAAGGTCAAGACGGTCCGCGAGAAGAAGAACCGCCTCTATATCGTCGTGAAGCAGACGCTGCTTGCCTACATGAACGGCTCGCTGCCGCAGGTGGCGATCGAGTTCGGCCGCAAGACGATCTCGTCTTACGATCGTCCGTCGATCGATGCGGTGGAGCAGAGCACGCTGAACACCGGCAATACCGAAAAGAAGGCGGCCTGACCGATGCGGGACGCTGACAAAGGGCATCGCAAGCCATGAACACCACGGCAAGCCCGGCGGAACCACGCGACATCGTGATCGAGCGCCTTCTGGGCGACACCGGCGAGCCGGCCAAGGTGCATTCGGCCGCCCGCCGTCTGGCCGAGCGCTCGTCACCTTTGATTGCCAAGTATTTGAGCGAAGTGCTACCGGAGCAGATCTTCGTCGAGGTGGTCGAGGTCAAGCTCGCCCGCATGGCCGATGCCAAGGCGGGTAAAAGCAACCAGGCCATGTCGGTCGCGATCACCCAGACGTCTCCGGACGGGCTGGTGATGACGCTCGATCCGCAAGCGCTGGCGATCCTGGTGCATATCATGTTCGGTGGCGATCCGAGCCGCGAGGTCGCGCCGATCGACCGCGAGCTGTCATCGATCGAGACGAGCGTTGCGACATTGGTCTTCCAGGACGTGGCGCGCGCCATGAACGTGCAAGGTCCGGACGGCGGTCTCGGCGTCAAGCTGCCGGTGGCCGAGGCGATGACCGGCACTGTCATGAAGAAGCATGTTTTCCGCGACGGGCCCTCTGCCCGCGTCACGCTGTCGATCTCGACGGCCGTGTCGCGCGGCCTGCTGGTGCTGACCCTGCCGCAGCGCGTGCTGATCGAAGATCGCCGCTCAAAGGCCGAGAAGGAAGCCGAGGCAATCCCGACGACCGAGTGGCGGTCGCGCTTTTCCGACGAGCTGATGCGTTCGACTGTACGCCTCGAAGCATCGATGCCGCTCGGGCGCTTGACGCTCGGCGACCTGACCGGGCTCGCGGTCGGGCAGGTCATCGAACTGGCTGAGAACACCCAATCCAATGCCGTGATCGCCGCGCGTGGCAAGACGCTGTTTGCCTGCGAGTTCGGCAAGCTCGGCCAGAACTACACCGTACGCATCAAGCGTCCGATCGACGCCACCGAAGAAACAATTGAAGGGATCGTCGCGGGCTGAGCTGATGCGCTGCCAAGCAGCGTGAGGCACCGCGAACGACAGAACTGGAGAACACCGATGAGCAAGGCGCAGTCCAAGCCCGAGGTCGAAAAGCCCGAAGTCGAAGTCGAGGACGACCAGCTCAACCGCGCCATCGAAGAGCTGCGTGGCGTTCTGAGCGAAGAAGAAAAGCGACCCGGTATTGCCCGCACGTCCAACGTTGGCAACAACAGCGTCATCTTCGACATTCCAGTCGAGGTGCAGATCGTGCTCGGTAGCACCGAAATGCCGGTGGCTGATCTGATGACGCTGCAGAAGGGCTCGACCATCGCACTCGACCGTCGCATCGGCGAGCCGGTCGACGTGGTGGTCAATGGCCGTAGGATCGCGCGCGGCGAAATCACCGTGCTCGAAAGCGATCCGTCGCGCTTTGGCATCCGCCTGACCGAAATCGTTGCTGCGACCAAGACCGCCTGAGGACTTTGAACGTGCTTTCCCTTGCTTTTCGAAAGGCTTGCGCATGACGACGCTGGCGACGCTGACGCGGCCGCAAAAGGCGGCGGCCATACTGGTGGCGATGGGCAAGCCGTCGGCAAGCCGGCTGCTCAAGTTCTTCAAGCAAGATGAGCTCAAGGCGCTGATCGAGGGCGCGCGGCTGCTGCAGACCATTCCGCAGGCCGACCTCGAACGGATCGTCGCCGAATTCGAGGCCGAGTTCACCGAGGGTGCGGGCCTGCTCGATTCGGCCGACAAGATGGACACGATCCTCAACGAGTCGTTGTCGCCCGAAGAGATGAAGGCGCTGATGGGCAAGGACGAGCCCATGGCCAAGAAGGACACCACGGTGCCGGTGTGGCCGCAGCTCGAAAAGCTCGAAGCCGCCCAGATCGGGGCATTCCTTGCCAATGAGCATCCACAGACGTCGGCGATGATCCTGTCCAACCTCGCGCCGAACTATGCCGCAAGCGTGGTGCTGACGATGGAAAAGCCGGCGCGCAGCGAAATCATCAAGCGGATGATGGAACTGACGAACGTACCGGAAGCTGCGACGAGGCTGGTCGAAAACCAGATCCGCACCCGCGTTCTGACCGAAAGCGCCCAGAAGGACACCTCTGCCGGGCAGACCCGCGTCGCAAGCGTGCTCAACGAACTCGACAAGTCGCAGCTCGAAGAAGTGATGAGCGACCTGCGCGAAGTTGGCATGGCCGATCTCGATGCCATCCGCGCCCGGCTGTTTTCCTTCGACGATGTCCCCACGATGTCGCAGAAAGCGCGCGTGGCGCTGTTCGACGGGCTGTCGAGCGAGCTTATCACGCTTGCCTTGCGCGGCACGGCGCTGCCACTGGCCGAGGCCGTACTGTCGTCGATCGGCGCTCGTTCGCGCCGCATGATCGAATCCGAACTCAGCCAGGGATCGGAAGGCATCCAGCCTGCCGACATCCTGCGTGCCCGCAAGACCATTGCCTCCACGGCTTTGCGCATGGCGAACGAGGGTCTCCTCGAACTGCCAACGACGCAAGAAGCCGCCTGATCCCGTCCGCGCGGGACTGCTGAGCGATGTCGGACGAAGACAAAGACTCCAAAACAGAAGAGCCGACAGAGAAGAAAATCCGCGACACGATGGAGAAAGGCAAATTGCCTGTCTCCAAGGAAATCGCGATCTTCACCTCGTTCCTGGCGATCATGGTCTACACCGTCTTCTTCGTCTCCGATTCGGTGGCTGAGCTCGGCGTCTTTTTGTCGAATTTCCTCGAACAGCCGGAAGCCTGGCCGCTTGGTACCGAACGCGACGTGATCGAGCTCTACCAGGCTGTCGCTGTCGAGGTCGGGCGTGCTGTCGCGAGCCTGTTCTTGTTGCTCGTGGTCGCCGGCCTCGGCGCATCGCTGGTCCAGAACATCCCGCAGTTCGTTGGCGAACGCATCCGCCCGCAAGCCTCGCGCATCTCGCTGACCAAGGGCTGGTCGCGCATGTTCGGCGCGCAGGGCTTCGCCGAGTTCCTGAAGTCGCTGGCCAAGCTCTGCTTTGTGATGATCGTGCTGTACTTCGTCCTGTCGGACGATCATCGGCGACTGCTCGCCGGCATGATCACCAATCCCGTGGCCTTCGGAAGTGTCATCCGCGATATCGCCGTCGATATCCTGGTGGCGATCGTCTTCGTCATGGGGGTGATCGGCGTCGCCGACATCGTGTGGTCGCGCTTCCACTGGTTCCAGGAACAGCGCATGACCAAGCAAGAGGTCAAGGACGAGATGAAGCAGTCGGAAGGCGATCCGATCGTGAAGTCGCGCCTGCGCTCCATCGCGCGCGACCGCGCCCGCCAGCGCATGCTGACGGCGGTGCCGAAAGCAACGCTGGTGATCGCCAATCCGACCCATTTCGCCATCGCGCTGCGCTATGTTCGCGACCAGGATGCGGCCCCTGTCGTGCTCGCCAAGGGGCAAGATCTGGTGGCGCTGAAGATCCGTGAGATCGCCGAACAGAACGGCATTCCGGTCTTCGAGGACGTGGCTCTAGCCCGCTCCATGTACAAGCAAGTTTCGGTGGATAATATCATCCCATCGCAGTTCTATCAGGCCGTCGCCGAACTGGTGCGGATCGTTTACGGAAACAGGGCTCAGCGCAATCAGTCATGAAACATCAGCAGCATGCTTCGTCCCGTGAGGTCCTTGTCGCAACGGCTATCCAGCCGGTGGTGCGCGAATTGCGCCTCGTCGACCTGGCCGATTACATCGCCTTCATCCGGATGGAGCATTTCGCCAACGTGGCAGATCTCGTCGATTCAGCGGCTGAACTCTATTTCATGCCAGGCGCGCTGCGCCTTGGGCTGGGCGGCGAGGCGCATGTCAGCTGGACAGGTGCTCCGCGCATCGTGCTCGACCTCGAGCTCAGGCCCGAAGGTGCGGTGATCTATTTCCAGCTGTCGATGACCGCCAACAATGCCTCGGTCGAGGTGCACTACGTCTCCTTCGAAAAGCCCGATGCCGAGCCCGAGAAGAACACCGAATATCTCGCAGCCGCGATCCAGCATGCGATGCTCAGGCGGCCGGAGACACCGCGCGCAGAGGCGGCTTAAGGTGACGTGTCAGTCTAATCAATCAGGCCCAGACGCAGCGCCTTGGCGACCGCATGCATGCGGTTGACGGCGTTGAGCTTCTGCGTCGTCTGGGTGAGATATTGATTGGCGGTGTGGACCGAAAGCTTGAGCAGCTTGGCGATCTCTTCGCTGGTGTAGCCGCGCGAGGTCAGCTTCAGGCATTCGATCTCGCGGCGCGACATCGAAGGCATTTCGCGAGACTGGGTGGCGTTGATGCGGGCCACCGCATCAAACAGCTGGAAGCAGCGGCCATGCAGGTCATGCAGCGATTGCGGGTTGGGTGAAAGCTCAGGACCGGCGAAGATGAAAAGGCCGACCTGGCCGCGGTCGGTGTAGACAGGGAAGGCGATGCCGCGGCCGCTCTGTGCCAGCGGCTCGATGCGGCTCGTCCAGGGAAGTTCTGAGAAAGCGTGCGCTGCATCGGCATTGTCTGCCCACCAGCATGGCGCGGTCGACTGGCGCGCATGTCGCATCAGATGTTCGCCGATGCCACCGCCGAGAAGGCGGGCAGCGGACATGGTGCTGGGATAGTCGGAATCAAAGCACGGCGTGAGCCGGCTGCTGTCGGCGGACGAACCAGCGAGGCAAAGCGCGAAATCGCGCGCCCCGAGATCGACGGCAATCCAGCGGCAGCGCTTGGCAGCGTCGGCGAGGGTTACGGCGGGCATGCCGATCGCGGCGGACGCAATGTCCTGCTGGCAGTCCGACGCGCGGCCTAGCTGTTTTGCCTGGGCGTAGCTCAAATGATGCCGCTCCTGATTGCGGTCGCAATCGCCATGGCGCGATTGGAGGCCGACAGTTTCTGGATCGCGTGGGTGATGTAGGAATTGACGGTGTTGGACGACACACCAAGGATCAGCGCGACCTCGTCGGTGGTCTTGCCTTCGGACACCCAAAACAGGCATTCGCGCTCGCGGTCGGAGAGCGGGTCCTGCATTGTCGCGGCTGCCAGGATGCTGGGCGCCTGCGACAGCGCATAGCAGCATTCGAGCTGAGTGCGCGGCATGACGGCTGGGTCAATGCGGCCAGCTTCGTCTGCGGAAAACAGCACGAACAGGCGCTGGCGGCCGACATGCAGGCGTAGAGCGAAGATTTCGGCATGGCCGAGTATGTCGAGCAGGCGGGCTTCCTCGCCGCCGAGGATTCCTGGAGCCTGCGAGGCGATGAGGCTCTGCGGGCGGCCGCCCGGCGCGCTGGCGAACGGGCCTTGGGCGAGACCGGCGATGAGCGCATGGCCGGCAAGCTGGATGGCGTCATAGATCCAGTTCGAGGCGATGATCTGGAGATTGTCGCGCTCCTGGTCCTGGGCGATGGCGACGAGCATGTAGCCGTCGGCGCCGATCTCGTCGGTCAGGTTCATGAAGAAAGCGGTGAGATCGCTGCGTGATGCGAGCCTTGCTGCGACGGTCGTATGTTCGTGGCGGGCTGCGAGGGCGGTCATTCTCAAAACTTCTGCCGGAATCCATTTGGGAACCGGAGTTGGGCGGCGGCCCGATCCGGTCGAAATATCCATAACTTTGACGTAAAAACGCGACGCGGACGCCTGGGGCATCCATCGGCCGAATCCGTACTGGTCGCGCGAAACCTGACGCGCTCTCAACCGGGAAAATTCCCGGCATTTCAGAGAGTTGGTGGTTCGCCGCGCCCCCCGAGGACCGGCTGATTCGTGGTTAATCTAACCGCTCGCGAATCGCTCTGCAAACATAATTGACAAAAAGTTAATTCAGAGTCCTTCGACAGACTCAAGGCGGGTTGAAAGCTCGCGGAAACCTTGGGGAAAGCTTCGCGACAATCGCCATTGATCGGCTGACACAATAGGCATAACGCTGCGTCCACTGCGGGCAGGGGAATGCGATGAGCGAGCAAATTCGTGAAGTGACCAGCGTATCATGGTTCGGGCGGATCAAGCGTGCGGTCGGCGGCGTGCTGGTCGGCCTGATCCTTGTCGTTGCCATGGTGGCGGTGCTGTTCTGGAACGAAGGCAGGGCGGTGACCACCGCGCGCTCTCTGGCCGAAGGCGCGGGTGCCGTGGTGTCGGTGCCGTCCGATGCGATCAATGGCGCCAATGAGGGCAAGCTCATCCATACCAGTGGGGCCATGAGCACATCGGAAGGGCTCAGCGACCCGGACTTTGCAATATCGGCCGAAGGCGTGCGCCTGGTGCGCAACGTTGAGATGTACCAGTGGGTGGAGAACTCCAAATCGGAGACGACCACCAAGCTGGGCGGCGGCGAAGAGACGGTCACCACCTACAGCTATGCCAAGCAATGGCAGGACCGGCCGATCTCGTCATCCGAGTTCAAGCAGCCGTCCAACCACCAGAATCCGTCCATGGAGATCGCTTCGCGGTCGTTCCAGATCCCCGAGGGCAGGCTTGGCGCGTTCGTTCTGGACGAACCAGTGCTCGACCGCATCGGCGATGCCCAGCCGCTGACCATATCGCCGACCCAGCTCTCGGATATCCAGGACGCCCATTCCGGCACCGAGCGCATCAGCGTCGTCGATGGCCGGATATTCCTGGGCGTCAACCCGACATCGCCTGTTATTGGCGACTATCGCATCGGCTACAGGCTGGTGCCGCTCGGCGACATCAGCGTGATCGGCCAGCAAAGCGGCCACAGGTTTTCGCCCTACCAGACGGTCGCGGGCGATGAATTGCTGCTGGTCGATGCCGGCAAGGTGCCGGCCGAAAAGATGTTCGCGAACGCGGTGAGCGCCAACACCATCATTACCTGGCTGGTGCGCGCCGGCTGCCTGCTTCTACTGGCCATCGGTTTCGGATTGCTGCTGGCACCGCTCGGCGTATTGGCCGATGTGATCCCGTTCGTCGGCAGCATCGTGCGCATGGGGACGGGGCTGATCGCCTTCGTGCTGGCGCTGCTAGTAGGGACGGCGACCATCGCTGTGGCGTGGTTCTGGTACCGGCCGCTGCTGGCGGTCGGCATCGCTGTGGCCGGGCTTGCCTTGGCTTATGTGCTGACGAGGTTCGGCAAGCGCAAGGCGGCAGCCGCCGCACCGCAAGGCGGCGCGACGGCGTAGATGGCAATTACCGCCCCTCGAAGCCGGTGAGCACGCCGACAGCGTTGATACCGATCTCGTCGACGGCGTAGCCGCCTTCCATGACAAATAGTGTCGGCAGGCCAAGCTTGGCGATGCGCGCACCGATCTTGGGGTAGTCGGCGCTGGTCAGCTTGAACTGGCTGATCGGGTCCTTTTCGAAAGTGTCGACGCCGAGCGAGACTACAACGATTTCGGGCGCATAGGCGGCAAGCTTCTGGCAGGCATCCTCGAGCGCTTCGTTCCACTTCTCCCACGAGGTGCCGAAGGGCATCGGGTAGTTGAGATTGAAGCCTTCGCCTGCGCCTGAACCGCGCTCGTCGGTATGGCCGAGGAAGAACGGATATTCGGTCATCGGGTCGCCATGCAGGTTGATGACCTGGATGTCGGGGCGATCGTAGAAGATTTCCTGGGTGCCGTTGCCGTGGTGGTAGTCGACGTCGAGAACGGCGACGCGCTTGGCGCCCTGGTCGCGGAACCACTGGGCTGCGACGGCGGCGTTGTTGATGAAGCAATAGCCGCCCATGAAGGCGGCACCCGCGTGGTGGCCGGGCGGACGGCAAAGCGCGAATGCGCTGCGTTCGCCAGCCTTGACCAGCTGGGCCGCGGTCAGCGCCACGTCATAAGACGACTTGATGGCGTCCCACGTGCCTTTGACGAAGCTCGCGCCGCCGTCGAAGGAGTAGAAGCCGAGCAAGGCCTCGATGTTGCGCGGACGCACGTCGCCGCGCAGGCCGCGCGTCGGCCAGGCGAAGGGGATGGCCGAGCCCGACTTGCCGGCGGCTTCCCACTCCGGCCAGACGGTCGGCAGGAAGTCGATGTAGTCGGCGGTATGGACGCGCTTGGCAGCCGTGAGGTCGTGCACCTCGGGCGCCAGGATGTCCCCCAGCTTTTGATTTTCGATCCGCGTCCTGATGATCTCGGCCCGCGAGGGTTTTTCGAAGCCGGGCACGATGGCACCCGCGACAAGCTCCATCTGGCCGCTGTGGCCGGCGTGAAGCGGCGAAAAGACTGTCTTCATGAAAATCCTTCCTGGTTCTAGTTGAAGTCGAGATAGGGGTCGACGAGGGCAAGCCACATGGTCTTGACGTCGTCCTGGATGAGATCGAAGGCCTTGCGGTCGCGCTTGAGCCCGACGAGACGGCAGACGTGGCCGACTTCCATCATCACCACGCCGAGCCGGCTGGCGACCTGGTCCTGAAGTGCGGGATTCACATGCTGCAGCCAGGCGGCGTAGAGGGCGATGATCTGTTCGTCGTATTCGTTCTGGATGGGCCTGAGATCGGGATTGCCGGTGATGGCCTCGATGACCGGCATCAGATTGGCGTTGTCGAGATAGAGCCTGGAGGTGTCGGCGAAGAGCTTGTCGACCTCCTGCTGAAACTCGCCGCGGTTGGCGGGGCGCGGGGCGTCGATACGCCTGGCGATCACTTCGGGGAAGGCGCCGAGCCAGCGCCGGGCGAGGTCGAGAAGGATCGCTTCCTTGTTGGGGAAGTATTGATAGACCGACCCGACGGACAAGCCGGCGCGCTGCGCAATCGCCAGCGTCGTTGGCGTCTTGGTGCCCTGTTCCCTGGTCAATATCAGGGCGGCATCGAGGATCCTGTCGACCACCTTGCTCGACCGTTCCTGTCGGGGCTGCTTGCGCGGCTTGAGCGCTGTCGTGGTTTTCCAGCTGAGACTGCGATTCACGGAATGATCTTCTCGCTCCCTAGGCGCGGTCATCATATGCGAGCGCGTCCTCCACAACGCATCCACTATCCCGCATATTGACAAACGCGAATAATTAGTCGCATTTTTTCCCGTTGCTGTCTTCAGGGAAACGCGAGGAATTCCTGGGACAGCGGACCGGTCTCAACCTTCCAAGATTGAACGGTCTCTGTCAGTCAAAAGCGCGGAGTCGCGATGTCTGTCCAAACGGTTCGCAATGCCGATCTGATCGTCATCAACGGCCGCGTGTTGACCATGGACCCGACCCGGCCCGCGGCGGAAGCGGTGGCCATCACTGACGGCTTGATCACCGCCGTCGGCGCCAAGGCAACCGTTGAAGCGTTGCGCGGACCTCAGACCAAGGTCATCGATGCCCGTGGCGGATCGGTGGTGCCGGGCTTCATCGAAGCGCACATGCATCTCTTTTCGGGTGCGGCCGAACTCGCCCATCTCCAGCTCGCGGGCGTCCACGGCTTTGAAGCCTTGCGCGATGCGGTGCAGGCCTACGCCAGGTCGCGGCCCGATGCGCGCATGCTGGTGGGGCAAGGCGCGGACTATACGATCTTGGGCGCTGAGCGCGTGACACGGCATCATCTCGACGCGATCCTGCCCGACCGGCCGTTCCTGATGGCGGCACCCGACCACCACACGTATTGGGCGAACACCCGGGCGCTCGAGATGGCCGAAGTGCTGCATGGGCGCGAGCTGACGCCCGGCAACGAGATCGTCATGGGCGCCGACGGCCTGGCTGAAGGCGAGCTGCGCGAAAACGAGGCGTTCAACCCGGTGCTGAAGCTTGCCGGTGAGGGGCGCGTGCGGCTCGGGCTTTCGACCGGCGGCGAGCCCGACCCGATGCCGAACGCGGAGGAACGTGCCGGCGACCGCGCCATCATGCGCCGCGGCCTCGACTGGTGCGCGCGCCACGGCATCACTTCGGTCCAGAACATGGACGGCAACTACTACCAGCTCGAACTCCTGTCGGAAGTCGAGGCCGAGGGCGACCTGATCTGCCGGGTAAAGGTCCCGTTCCACTACAAGAACTTCATGACCCTCGACATGCTCGACAAGGCATCGGACATGGCCGAGCGCTACAACAGCGAGTGGCTGTCTTCGGGCATGGTGAAGCTGTTTTACGACGGCGTGCTCGACTCCTGGACGGCCGTCATGATCGAGCCTTATGCCGACCGCCCCGACTGGGTTGGGGAGCCGCTGTTTTCGCCGGAGGAATTTTCGCGCATCGCCGTCGAGATCGACCGGCGCGGCCTGCAGATCGCCGTGCATTCGATCGGCGACGGTGCCGTGCGCGCCGTGCTCGACGGCTACGAGGCAGCTCAGAAGGCTAATGGCAAGCGCGACAGCCGTCACCGCGTCGAACATATCGAGTTGACCACCGCGACCGATATTCCGCGCTTTGTCGATCTCGGCGTCATCGCCTCGATGCAGCCGCCCCATCCGCCTGGAGGCATGAGCTTCCCGCTTGAGCCGACTGTGTCGCGGATCGGCCGCGAGCGCTGGCCTTATGCCTACCCGACGCGCACGCTGATCGATGCCGGCGCCCATGTGGTGTTTGCATCGGACTGGCCTGTGGCGCCCATCGACCCGATCCTGGGCATGCAGGCGGCCATGCTGCGCAAGCCTTGGGCGGACGACATGCCCGACCAGCGTGTTTCGCTGCAACAGGCGCTGGCCGGCTACACGCTCGAGGGGGCTTATGCCGAATTCATGGAAGACAAGAAGGGGCTGATAAAGCCCGGCTTTTTCGGCGATCTGGTCGTGCTGTCGGCCGATCTCGAAGCGACAGCGCCTGAAGGTCTGCATGAGGTTCGGCCGGTGACGACGATCTGCGGTGGCAGGGTGACCTACCAGGCCTGAGTGGCCTGGCGAATTGATTGAGTGCTGTTGTTGCCAAGCCGCGTGGCCTGTGGTGACAATTGAACGGGGAAAAAAGTTCCACTGTGAAGGTGGACGAAACAATGGGGCGTTATGCGTGCCGGACACACCGGGTAGGAATGCGATTGAAGTTCGCGGCGTTCGTAAAGTCTTTGGAACGGGTGAGGCACAGGTAGCGGCGCTCGACACCGTTTCGGTGTCGATCAGGGAAAACGAGTTCTTCACGCTGCTCGGACCATCGGGTTGCGGCAAGACCACGCTTTTGCGGCTGATCGCCGGCTTCGACTTCCCTTCCGAAGGTGAGATCCTGCTTTACGGCAGCGATATTGCGCCGTTGCCGCCGTTCAAGCGGCCGGTCAACACGGTGTTCCAGTCCTATGCGCTGTTTCCGCATATGACCGTGGAACAGAATATCGGCTTCGGTCTCGAAATGCTGGGCAAGCCGCGCGCCGTGATCGATGCGCGGGTGGCCGAGATGCTGAAGCTGGTGCGCATGGAAAAGCTCGCCAAGCGCCGCACCAGCCAGATTTCAGGTGGCCAGCAACAGCGCGTCGCCTTGGCCCGTGCGCTCGCGCCGCAGCCCAAGGTGCTGTTGCTCGACGAGCCGTTGTCGGCTCTCGACTACAAGCTACGCAAGGAAATGCAGATCGAGCTCAAGCGGCTGCAGCACGAGACCGGCATCACCTTCATCTTCGTCACCCACGACCAGGAAGAGGCGCTGACGATGTCCGACCGCATCGCGGTGATGTCGTCGGGCAAGATTCTGCAGGTGGGCAGTCCGCGCGACATCTACGATCGCCCAGCCGAGCGCTTCGTCGCCGACTTCATCGGCGAGACCAATTTCCTCGACGCCCGGATCAACAGCCTCGACGGCGGCAGGGCCAAGGTGACACTGAAGTCCGGCGCCACCATCTCGGCGACCGTTGCCGAGGGCTTCAAGCCCGATGGCGACGCGACTGTGGTGATCCGGCCCGAGCACGCAAAGGCAGTCAAAGGGCAGGGCGACATTTCGGGCGTTGTCGAAAACGTCGTCTATTTCGGCACCGATACGCATGTTCACATCAAGCTGGACGATGGCGAGACGTTCACCGTTCGCCAGCAGAATGCGCGCGGAGCGGATGCTACCTTCGAGCGCGGCGAGCGCGTCGGCGTCGTCATTGGTGACGACGCGGCCCAGATCCTGAAGGACTGAGCCATGGCCACTGCTGCGGAAGTTGAAAAGCTCAATGAAAGCCGCGATGTACGCAAGCGCTGGCTGTTGTCGGCGCCGGCGCTGATCATCATCTTCCTGGCGGCCTCCGGTCCGCTGTTGATCGTGTTGATCTACTCGTTCCTGACACCGGGACCCTATGGCGACGTGGTGTGGAAATTCTCCACCGACGGCTGGGTGTCGGTCCTGCTTGAGCGCGACATTTTCGACGACACGCTGGCCTTTGCCAGCGCGCATCTGACCATCTTCTGGCGCTCGCTGAAGCTTGCCCTCATGGCGACCGTGGCGACGCTGATCTTCGGATTCCCGACAGCCTATTTCATCGCCACGCGTTCGGAGCGGACGCGCGACATCTGGCTGTTCTTGATCACCATCCCGTTCTGGACCAACCTCCTCATCCGCACCTTCGCCGTGCTGCAGGTGATCCGCAACGAGGGCATCATCAACACCGGCCTGATCAAGCTTGGCATCATCGACCAGCCGATCCAGATGCTGTTCACCGACTTCGCCATCATGGTCGGCATGGTCTATGTCTACCTGCCGCTGATGGTGCTGCCGCTTTATGCCAGCATGGAAAAGCTCGACTTCCGTCTCGTCGAGGCCGGCTACGATCTCTACGCCACGCGCTGGCAGGTGCTGCGCCGGATTATCTTCCCGATGGTCAAGCCGGGTGTCATCGCCGGCTCGATCCTGGTGTTCATCCCGGCCATCGGCGCCTATGTGACGCCGAGCGTGCTTGGCGGCGGCAAGAACATGATGTTCGCCAATCTGATCGAATTGCAGTTCGGGCAGGGCCGCAACTGGCCGCTGGGGGCCGCCTTGTCGATCACCGTCATGGCGATCGTGATGGTGGCGCTGCTGGTCTATGTCCGCAACACGTCCGGATCGGATGCGCGTCATGGCTAAGCGGTTTTCGATACGACACCAGACCGGCTTTACCGCGATCGCTGCGACCTGCTTCGTGCTGCTCTATCTGCCGATCGTGGTGCTGGTCGCCTATGCCTTCAACGAGTCGACCTCGGTTTCGGAGTGGGGTGGCTTTTCGCTGCGCTGGTTCGTCTCCGCCTGGAACAACGTGCAGGTGATCGACGCCTCCTGGCGTTCGCTGAAGATCGCTTCGGCGGCTGCAATCATGGCGACGATTGCCGCAACCATGGCGGCACTGGCAACGACGCGGACACAACCCTATCGCGGGCTGACGTTCAAATATGCCTTCATCAACCAGCCGCTGATGGTGCCGGAAATCGTCACCGGCGTGGCGCTGCTGATCTTCTTTGCCCAGGTCAAGATCGCGACCGGCTATTCGGGGCTTGGCTATCTGATCGCCGCGCATACGGCGTTCTGCATTCCTTTCGCCTACCTGCCTATCCGGGCGCGGCTCGAGAACATGGACCTGACGCTCGAGCGCGCGGCAGCCGATCTCTATGCCACGCCATGGAAAGCGTTCCGCAGGGTCACACTGCCGCTGCTTTGGCCCGGCATCATCGCCGGGTTGATGCTCGCCTTCGTCATTTCGCTCGATGACGTGGTCATCACCGAGTTCGTCAAGTCGGGCGGCCAGGACACGTTGCCAACCTACATGCTGGGGCAAATCCGCCGCGGCATCACGCCGGAGGTCAATGCGATCTCGACCGTCTTCCTGCTCTTGTCGGTCGTCATCGTCACACTGTTCTTCATCATGAGCAGAAAACGGGATTAGTTCAACGGGAGTGGAATGATGAACCTGAAATCCATGTCGATGGCCGTTGGCCTGGCGCTGCTGGCTTCGACCAGCCTCGCCTCCGCCGAAGGCGCGCTGAACATTTACAACTGGGGCAATTACATCAGCCCCGAGATGATCAAGAAGTTCGAGGCGAAGTACAACGTCAAGGTCACCGTCACCGACTACGACTCCAATGACACAGCACTTGCCAAGGTGCGCCAGGGCGGCACCGGCTTCGATATCGCGATTCCGTCTCAGACCTTCATTCCGATCTGGATCAAGGAAGGCCTCATCCAGGAGACCGATCCGGGCAAGATGGAAAACGCCAAGAACATCGCGCCGGAATGGGCCAATCCCGACTTCGATCCCGGCCGCAAATACTCGGTGCCATGGGCCTGGGGTACGATCGGCGTCGTCGTCAACACCGATACCTACAAGGGACCGGCCGATAGCTGGGGCATCATTTTCGACACGCCCGAAGAGCTGAAGGGCAAGGTCAATGTCGTTCCCGAAATGAACGACGTGATGTTTGCGGCGATCAAATATGTCGGCGGCGAGCAGTGCACCGACGACAAGACGGTTCTGAAGAAGGTGCGCGACATGCTTGTCGCTGCCAAGCCGAACTGGATCGCCATGGAGTACAACACCATCGAGAAGATGGGTGCCGGCGACTTCAAGGCGACCAGCGACTGGAACGGTTCGGCATTGCGCCAGCGCCTTGCCAATCCGGCGATCCACTTCAACTATCCCAAGGAAGGCTATGGCCTTTGGAGCGACAACGTCGTTGTGCTGAAGGAAGCCAAGAACGTCGAGAATGCCAAGCTGTTCCAGAACTTCATGATGGATCCGGAAAACGCGGCACTCAACTCGGCCTTCCACCGTTATGCGAACGGCATCGCCGGTTCCGACAAGTTCATGCCGGCCGACATGAAGGACGCACCGGAAGTGATCATTCCAGAGGCTGAAAAATCGCGCGGCGAATTGCAGCGCCTGTGCGCGCCGGAAATCCAGGCGCTGTACACCAAGATCTGGACCGAACTGCAGAAGTAAGCCTTCGCGCAGGCGTCCAGCCAACATCAACGCAGCCGGGATTTCGATCCCGGCTGTCACAAGCGTTTTTTCTGCACGTGGCAGAAGACGTCACAGGTAACTGAAGGAGTATTGCCGTGAAATCGAGATTGTCCGCCGCCACCGCGGCCCTGGCGCTGCTGGCCGCAACCAGCTTGGCCCACGCCGAAGGTGCGCTCAACATCTACAATTGGGGCAATTACACCAACCCGGACGTCATCAAGAAGTTCGAGGAGAAGTACAAGGTCAAGGTGACGATCACCGACTACGACTCCAACGACACGGCACTGGCTAAGGTGCGCCAGGGCGGCAGCGGCTTCGACATCGCCGTTCCCTCGCAGACGCATCTGCCAATCTGGATCAACGAAGGTCTTTTGCTCGAGACCAATCCCGGCGGCATGGAAAACGCCAAGAACATCGCGCCGGAATGGGCCAATCCCGATTTCGACCCCGGCCGCAAATATTCCGTGCCGTGGGCTTGGGGTACCGTTGGCACCGTGGTCAACACCAACACCTACAAGGGCGATATCAACACCTGGGGCATCATCTTCAACACGCCGGATGAGCTGAAGGGCAAGGTCAACGTCGTTCCTGAGATGAAGGACGTCATGACTGCCGCCGTCCACTATGTCGGCGGCAAGCAGTGCACCGGCGACAAGGAAGTGCTGAAGAAGGTGCGCGACCTGCTGGTCGCGGCCAAGCCGAACTGGATCGCCATGGAGTATGGCGCCATCGACAAGATGAAGGCTGGCGATTTCCAGGCCTCCACGACCTGGAACGGGGCCGGGTTGCGCATCCGCCTGGCGCGCCCCGAAGTTCACTTCGGCTACCCGAAGGAAGGCTTCACCTACTGGAGCGACAACGTCGTCGTCTTGAAGGACGCCAAGAACGTCGAGAACGCCAAGCTGTTCCAGAACTTCATCATGGATCCCGAGATCGCGGCCGGGCTTTCCGCCTATCATCGCTATGCCAACGGCATTGCCGGGTCGGAGAAGTTCATGCCGGCAGAGATGAAGGACGCACCCGAGATCGTCATTCCGGAAGCCAGCAAGCCGCATGGCACGATGGCCATCATGTGCCCGGCGGAGGTCGATGCGATCTACACCAAGATCTGGACCGAGCTTCAGAAGTAAGCCTACCATCAGAGCCCGGCACCTGGTGGTGCCGGGCTTTTCCATTTCGGGCTGGTGATGCCATGAGTTCCTACCGCAACAGCGATGTGCCGCCGCCGATCATGCAGGGCTCGCCGCCGGCCATGGCGCCGTCCCGGCTGAACTGGGACACCCCGCCCTGGAACCGCTGGTCGTTCCAGCATATCCGCGAAATCCTGCCGACCGCCGAGGTATGGCGCGGCGCGGGGCCGGTGCGCGCGCTGCCGCGTGCCGAGGTCGATCTCGACCAGTTGGCGGTCACAGACAGCGAAGGCAGGCCGACGACGCTGGCTGGCCTGCTCGACGAGACCTACACGGACGCCATCCTGGTGCTCAAGGACGGCAAGATCGCCTATGAGCGCTACTTCAACGGCATGACCGATCGCACTCCGCATCTTTCGCAATCGGTGGCGAAGTCGGTGACCGGAACGGTGTTCGGCATCCTGGCGGGGCGCGGGATCGTTGATCCAAAGAGGTCGGTCACCGACTATCTGCCTGAACTGGCCGCGACTGGCTGGCGCGGCGCAAGTGTCCAGCACGTGCTCGACATGACATCGGGCACGCGCTTCAACGAGGCCTACACAGATCCTTATTCCGACATCGGCCAGGTCGATGTCGCCTCGGGCTGGAAGGCGGTTCCGCCTGGTACAGACCCAGCGTTTCACTGGCCGGAAAGCGTCTTCGAACTGATCCTGCGGCTGACCGAAACGACGCGCCCGCATGGGGCTCAATTCGAGTACCGCTCGATCGAGACCGACGTGCTGGCCTTCATCATGGAGCGTGCGACGGGCAAGCGCTTGCCGCAGCTTGTATCGGAAGAACTGTGGCAGAAGATCGGCGCGGAAGAGAGTGCGTTCTTCACCGTCGATAGCGCCGGCTATGCGTTGGCCGATGGCGGCTTCAACGCGACGCTGCGCGACTATGCCCGCTTCGGCCAGACGATCCTCGAAGACAGTGCCGGTATCGTGCCGGCTGCGTGGATCGCCGAGACGCGGAATGGCGTGCATGGCCCCGACTACAGCGCCTCGATGCTGGAAGGCAGTTACCGCAACCAGTTCTGGATCGAGGACCCTCGCTCGCGCGCGCTGATGTGCCGGGGCGTGTTCGGGCAGCTCATCCATATCGACTGGGACACAAGGATGGTGACGGTGAAGCTGTCGACCTGGCCCGATTTCACCTCGGTACCCTATTCGGTGGCGACCTTGAAGGCCGTGCACGCGATATCTCAGGCACTGGCCTGAACGCAAAGATTAGCAGCAGGATAAGATCATGACGTCATCCACCGTGTTCGAGCAGACTTTTGGCTTTGCCCGCAACGATGTTGCGCTCGCCAACTGGCGCGAGGAGCCCTACAGCCGCTGGGCTTTCCAGAATGTCGGCGAAATGGTGCGCAGTGCGCGGATATCAGCCGTTGAAGGGAACCTCGAAGGCACGCCGGTCGATCTGGGCGGGCTGCTTGCCGAAAACGTTGCGATCAACGGCCGGAACGAGACGGTTGCCGGCTTCCTCGAACGCTCGTCGGCAGACGCTCTGGTGGTGATGAAGAAGGGACGCTTCGTCGGCGACTGGTTCGCGCCAAGGATGCGACCGGACGCGCGCCATATCATCTTTTCGATCTCGAAGTCGCTGACGGCGATCCTCGCCGGAGCACTTGAGGCCGACGGCAAGCTCGATCCGAACGCACCCGTCACGACCTATGTGCCCGAGGCCAAGGGTTCGGTCTATGCCAATGCGACGGTGCGGCACGTGCTCGACATGACCGTCAGTCTCGATTTCGAGGAAGCCTATCTCGATCCCGAAAGTGCGTTTGCACGCTATCGCCGTGCCACCATGTGGAACCCGGGCGGTGGGAGCGAAACGTTGCGCGAATTCCTGGTCACGCTGCAGCAGCTGGACGAGCCGCATGGCAAAACCTTCCGCTACCGTTCGCCCAATTCCGACCTGCTCGGCATCATCGTCGAGCGCGCGTCGGGCCAGCGTTATGCCGACCTGATGTCAGAGAAGCTGTGGCGTCCGCTCGGCGCAAAGCGCGACGGCTTCGTGACCGTTGATGGCGAGGGCTCCGCACGAGCTGCCGGTGGTGTGTCGGTTTCGGCGCGCGACCTTGCCCGCGTCGGCGAGATGATGCGGCAGGGTGGAGCGGCTTTGGGCGGGCGGATCGTACCGCAGGCCTGGGTCGACGACACGGTCCATGGCGGCGATGCCGGGGCGTGGCAGCGCGGCGACATGGTCAACCTCTTCGCCAATGGCCGCTATCGCAACAAGTGGTACCAGAGCGGCAACAAGGCCAATGCCTATTGCGGCATCGGCATCCACGGCCAGTGGCTCTATGTCGATCCGAAGGCCGAAGTGGTCATCGCCAAGATGTCGTCGCAGGCGCTGCCGGTCGACGATCCGCTCGACCTCGACAATGTCGCGTTCTTCGAGGCGTTGTGCGAACGGGTTTGAGGTCAGGCAATCTCCCTCAATATGTGATCGTGCAGCAGCTGCGCTGTCGGTGACAATGTGCGGCCGCGCACCATGATCAGGCTGTAGGGCTGAACATTGATGTCGAAGGCGATCGGCAGGATTTCGATCGCCCCGGCAAGGCCGCTCTCGCTGTTGACGAATTTGGCGACGTCGACGGCGATGGGGGCGATGGCGTCGGACTGGGCCACCATCACCAGCGTCAGCAGCAGTGAGCTGGTGTTGAGGATGCGGTCGGGCATGCGCACGTTGCGGCTCATGAAGATGCCTTGAACGGTCTGCCGCAGCAGCGAGCCGCCGGGCTGGAACACCCAGTCGAATTCGGCGAGGCGCTCGAGCGGGACCGTGCCGGAACCAGCCAGCGGATGGCCGCGCCGGACGATGAGGCAGGCCTTTTCGATGCCGATGATGCGGCTTTCAAACAGGCGCGGGTCCAGGTCGTCGGGAATGCGGGCAATGATGAAGTCGTGTCGCGAGGCGAGCAGTTCGCGCGCCAGCACGGCACTTGTTTCGATCTGGACGGAAATCTCGATGCGCGGATAGCGCTGGCGGATCTTGCGGATCGCCGGCACGGCGAGTTCGATCGCAGGGGCTGTCACCGCGCCCATGACGACCGAACCACCCTTGCCTGACTTGAGATCGGAAATTTCGCGGTCGATCTGCTGCATTTCAAGCAGGATGGCGCGGCCGCGCCGGGCAAGGGCGGCACCATAAGGCGTCAGCCTGATGCCGCGCGGCAGCCGTTCGCAGACCTGCACCCCAAGGATATCCTCGATCTCGGAGATCATGCGCGAGGCGGCCGGCTGGGACATGTTCATGACTTGCGCTGCGGCGCTGATCTGGCCGTGGTCCTCAAGGGCGACAACCATGCGCATGTGCCTGAGCTTGAGGCCGGAGCGCAGCAGCGTCTCGCTTTCGCTGAGACGAACGCTCGAACCCAGCACCCGCACGTCGACCGGGATGTCGACCATGGCTTCAGCTCCTCCCAGGCTGTTGCGCGGGCTTGGCGCCCTCGTCGAAAAGCATACCAGAAATGATATGAGAAACATCTAAGATTGCATTTGACTGTTATGTCGTACTCCATAATTCTGGTGGCCGTCGCGAGTTCGATACAATCCAGCCGGGCGCTGGAGCATCGAGCGGAGGAAACGCAGGGCTCGCGGCTCTTTGGGAGAATGTTGCACAAACTGGCTTTGCCGCGCCGTTCATGGCGGGGCCACGCGCGTGCGCTCGCGTCCGCGTGCCGGCACTTCACAAGGGAGAAGAAGGTGAAGATCATCAAGACGTTCGTGGCCGCGCTCGCGGTCAGCCTGGCTGCCATGTCCTACCAGGCGCATGCCCAGGACAAGGGCACCGTCGGCATCGCCATGCCGACCAAGTCTTCGCTGCGCTGGATCAGCGACGGCAACGAACTGGTCGCAGCACTCAAGGCCAAGGGCTACAACGCCGACCTGCAATATGCCGAAGACGATATCCCCAACCAGCTCGCCCAGATCGAGAACATGGTGACCAAGGACGTCAAGGCGCTGGTCGTCGCCTCGATCGACGGCACGACGCTGTCGGCCGTCCTCCAGCAAGCCGCCGACAAGGGCGTCAAGGTCATCGCATATGACCGTCTGATCCGCGACAGCGGCAATGTCGACTTCTACACCACCTTCGACAATTTCAAGGTCGGCGTGCTGCAGGCGGAATCGCTGCTCCAGGGCCTCGGCTATCCTGGGAAGCCGGGTCCGTTCAACGTCGAGCTGTTCGGCGGTTCGCCCGACGACAACAACGCCTTCTTCTTCTACGACGGCGCCATGTCGGTGCTACAGCCGCTGATCGACAAGGGCACACTTGTGGTGAAGTCCGGCCAGACGGGCATGCAGAAGGTCGGCACGCTGCGCTGGGACGGTGCTGTCGCCCAGGCACGCATGGATAACATCCTGTCGGCCAACTATTCCGACGGCAGCCGCGTCGATGCGGTGCTGTCGCCATATGATGGCCTGTCGCGCGGCATCATCTCGTCGCTGCGCGGCGTCGGCTACGGCACCGCCGACCAGCCATGGCCGATCGTTTCCGGCCAGGATGCCGAAGTGCCTTCGGTCAAGGCGATCATCGCCGGCGAACAGTATTCGACCGTGTTCAAGGACACGCGTGAACTCGCCAAGGTAACGGCCAATCTGGTCGACGCCGTGCTTTCGGGCGGCAAGCCTGAAATCAACGACGAGAAGACCTACAACAACGGCGTGAAGGTGGTTCCGTCCTACCTGTTGACGCCGGTGGCCGTCGACAAGACCAACTACGAAAAGATCGTGGTCGGCTCGGGCTACATCAAGGCCGACGAGCTGAAGTAAGCGAAGGCGCCCTTCGAACCCAACCCTTCTCCTGCATCTTGCGGGGGAAGGGCAGGCTCGGCGCATAGGCGTTTTCTTCTCTCCAGAAGTGCGGCAGACTGCGCTTGCGGTTGCCTTCTTCGTTGCTGGATCGAGAATTCGGATGACGGACAGCACAATCCTTGAAATGCGCGACATCACCAAGACGTTTCCGGGCGTCAAGGCGCTGCAGAACGTCAATCTGGACGTTCGGGCCGGCGAGATCCTGGCCATCGTCGGCGAGAACGGCGCAGGCAAATCAACGCTGATGAAGGTGCTGTCAGGCGTCTATCCCTTTGGCGAGTATTCGGGTGAAATCCGCTATCTGGGCCAGGAATGCCGTTTCGGCGGCATCCACGACAGCGAACGTGCGGGCATCGTCATCATTCACCAGGAACTGGCGCTGGTGCCGCTCTTGTCGATTGCCGAAAACATCTTCCTCGGCAACGAGCAGTCGCGCTACGGCATCATCGACTGGAACCTGGTCAGGCGGCGTGCTGCCGAACTGCTCAAGCGCGTTGGCCTGCGCGAGGACCCCGACACGCTGATCACCAATATCGGTGTCGGCAAGCAACAACTGGTGGAGATCGCCAAGGCGCTGTCGAAGGAAGTGAAGCTGCTCATCCTCGACGAGCCGACGGCATCGTTGAGCGAAAAAGACAGCGACGCGCTGCTGCAGCTGCTCATCGAGTTCAAGAGCAAGGGCATTTCCTCGATCCTGATCTCGCACAAGCTCAACGAGGTGAGCAAGGTGGCCGACCGCATCACCATCCTGCGCGATGGCCAGACCATCGAGACGCTCGACCCGCACGAAATCAGCGAGGACCGCATCATCACCTCGATGGTGGGGCGCACGCTGGAGGACCGCTTTCCAAGCCGCTCGCCCAACATCGGCGAGACGATCTTCGAGGTGAAGGACTGGGTGGTGCATCACCCCGTGCATCCTGACCGGCAGATCATCAAGGGTGTCAATATCAACCTCCGCAAGGGCGAGGTCGTCGGCATCGCCGGGCTGATGGGAGCCGGGCGCACCGAGTTCGCCATGAGCGTGTTCGGCAAGAGCTACGGCACCAGGATCAGCGGCGAGGTCTTCGTACACGGCAAGAAGGTCGATGCCTCGACTGTCGGACGCGCGGTGGCACATGGGCTCGCCTACGCCACCGAAGATCGCAAGACCTACGGGCTCAACCTGATCGACCACATCAAGCACAATGTGACGGTCGCCAATCTCAAGGCGGTGTCGCATGGCGGGGTTCTCGACGACATCGCCGAGCTGAATGCCGCCAACGACTATCGCAAGAAGACCAATATCCGCTCGTCGAGCGTCTACCAGAAGACCGGCAACCTTTCCGGCGGCAACCAGCAGAAGGTGGTGCTGTCGAAGTGGCTGTTTGCCAATCCCGACGTCTTGATCCTCGATGAGCCGACGCGCGGCATCGACGTCGGTGCCAAATACGAAATCTACACGATCATCAACAGGCTGGCCGGCGAGGGCAAGGGCATATTGGTCATCTCCTCGGAGATGCCGGAACTGCTCGGCATCTGCGACCGCATCTACGTGATGAATGAAGGCCGCATCGTCGGCGAAATGGCCGGCAACGAGGCGAGCCAGGAAAAGATCATGCGCGCCATCGTGCGCGGGGAGGCGAAAGCATCATGAGCACAGAAACGGCAGCGCGGGCCAGTCGGCCGGCAAACTCCGCGGCGCGCTCGGCCTGGCAAAGCAATTTGCGCGACTATGGCCTGGTGCTGGCGCTGATCGCCATCATGGTGTTCTTCCAGTATTTCACCGGCGGTGTCCTGTTCAAGCCGGTGAACCTCACCAACCTGGTGCTGCAGAACAGCTACATCATCATCATGGCGCTAGGCATGCTGCTGGTCATTGTCTCCGGCCACATCGACCTGTCGGTCGGGTCGGTGTCGGGCTTCGTCGGCGCGATCGCGGCGGTGCTGATGGTGCAATACAAGCTCGATCCGATCCTCGCTACGCTGATCTGCCTGGTTGTCGGCGGCTTCATCGGGGCGAGCCAAGGGTACTGGATCGCCTATATGAAGATCCCGTCCTTCATCGTCACGCTCGCCGGCATGCTAGTGTTCAAGGGCCTCGCCTTGTGGCTGCTGGGCGGAAAGTCGGTGGGACCGTTTCCGCCCGAATTCCAGCTGCTTAGCGCCGGCTTCATCCCTGATGTGATCGGGCCGATGACGATCGCCGGGGTGAAGCTGCATTCGACCACGCTGGTGATCGGCGTGGCGATCGTCGCGGCCATGCTCTATTTCGCCATCAAGAGCCGCGCGAGCCGCGAGAAGCACGGCTATGAGGCCGAGCCTTTCGTGCTGTTCGTCGCCAAGAACGTGGTGATCGCCGGCATCGTTCTGTTCCTCACCTACATGATGGCATCCTACAAGGGCCTGCCCAACGTGCTGATCGTGATGGGCGTGCTGATCGCGCTGTTCGTGTTCGTCACCAAGCGCACGACACTTGGCCGGCGCATCTACGCCATGGGCGGCAACGAGAAGGCGGCCAAGCTTTCGGGCGTCAAGACCGAGCGGCTGACCTTCACCGTCTTCATCATCATGGGGGTGCTTGCGGCGCTGGCCGGCCTCATCTTCGCCGCACGCCTCAATACCGCGACGCCTAAGGCGGGGCTGGGCTTCGAGCTCGACGTCATTGCCGCCGTGTTCATTGGCGGTGCCTCGGCTATGGGTGGCGTCGGTCAGGTGGCGGGAGCCGTCATCGGCGCCTTCATCATGGGCGTGATGAACAACGGCATGTCGATCATGGGCGTCAACATCGACTGGCAGCAGGTGATCAAGGGCCTGGTGCTGCTCGGGGCGGTGGTGTTCGACGTCTACAACAAGAACAAGACTTGAGCCGCAGAGGCGGCTGACGGCGGCGCTGCGAGGCAGGGCCGCAATCATGAGATCGAAGGTTTGGACGCGGGCGGTGCGCCGTCTCGCGGGGGAAAGTTTTTCGTCGATCACCGGAGACGGTTGCGGCGAAACGAAAGGAGTGCCGGAATGCTGATGTCCCAGATAATCTCCGCCGATGGCAAGAGCCGCGTCGCGGTGCGCGAGGGTGAGACTACGCGCTTGGTCAACGATGCCAAGTCGATCTATGCGCTGGCGCTGGAGGCGGTTCGCGCCGGAACTACGCTTGCCACCGTCGTTGCCGATCGCGGCCTGGGCGAAGCGGTCGACCTCGATGCGGCGGCGCGCGCCGGGCAACTGCTTTCGCCGGTCCGGCATCCAGATCCCGCGCATCTGCATCTCACCGGCACAGGACTTACCCATCTGGGCTCGGCGGCGGCGCGCGACAGCATGCACAAGAAGCTCAATTCTGAAGGCGAAGAGGCACTGACCGACTCCATGAAGATGTTTCGCATGGGGCTCGAAGGCGGCAGGCCGGCGCGCGGGCAGGCGGGCGTTCAGCCTGAGTGGTTCTACAAGGGAAACGGCAACATGGTGATCGATCCCGGCAAAGCGCTGGTGTCGCCCTATTTCGCGCTCGACAGCGGCGAGGAGCCGGAGATCGCCGGTATCTATCTCGTCGGCGACGACGGCACGCCCTATCGCATCGGCTTTGCGCTCGCCAACGAGTTTTCCGACCACGTGACCGAGCGTATCAATTATCTCTATCTTGCCCATTCGAAGCTCAGGAATGCCGCCTTCGGTCCGGAGATTTTGGTGGGCGATCTTCCGGCTGATATCAGGGGTACCTCGCGGATCGTCCGTGCGGGCAAGACGATATGGGAAAAGCCGTTCCTGTCGGGCGAGGCCAACATGTCCCACACCATCGCCAATCTCGAGCACCATCATTTCAAATATGGCGTCTTCCGCCAGCCGGGCGACGTGCATGTGCACATGTTCGGCACGGCAACGCTGTCTTTTGCGGATGGGGTGAAGGCCGAGCCCGGCGACGTGTTCGAGATAGAGGCCAAGGATTTCGGCCTGCCGCTGAGAAACCCGCTCAAGCTGGCACGAACGGCTGCGCCGGTTGCCGTGCGGGCGTTGTGAGGTGCCGAGATGAGCGACGCGATGATGAGCAATTATCCGAGCCTTGCAGGCCGTCCGGTGCTGATCTCGGGAGGGGCGACCGGCATCGGCGAGGCGCTGGTGCGGGGCTTTGCCGGGCAGGGCGCCAAGGTCGGCTTTGTCGACTTGGCGGAGGATGAGGGGAAGATGCTGGCCGACGAAGTGGTGGCGGCAGGCGGCACGGTTGTTTTCCGGCAGTGCGATGTCACCGACATCGAGGCCTATCGTCAGGCGATCACCGAGATCGAAGCACTGCACGGGCCAACGCTTGCGCTGGTCAACAACGCCGCCAACGATACGCGCCACGACTGGCGCGAGGTGACGCCGGACTATTACGACAGCCGCGTGGCGGTGAATTTGCGGCACGCGTTTTTTTCCATCCAGGCGGTTGCGCCCGGCATGATTGCTGCGGGTTGCGGGTCGATTGTCAATTTCGGCTCGATCGGCTGGATGAAGGCGTCGGGCGGCTATCCGATCTATGCGTCGTCCAAGGCGGCGGTGCATGGCATGACGCGGTCCTTTGCCCGCGACCTTGGCAAACATGGCATCCGGGTGAATACGCTTGTGCCGGGCTGGGTGATGACCAAGCGCCAGCTCGAGCTCTGGGTCGATGAAGCCGCGAACGCCGAGATCGACAAGGCCCAGTGCCTGGCCGGGCGCGTGATGCCTGACGACATTGCGCGCATGGCGCTGTTTCTCGCCGCTGACGATTCCCGCATGTGCACGGCGCAGAATTTCGTCGTCGACGGCGGCTGGGTGTAGGCGGTCTACTCCACCGTCGAGAATCGATATTCGGTGACCTGCGAATAGATCTCGCCCGGCCGCAACACGGCACTCGGGAAATGCGAGTGATGGATGGCGTCGGGGAAGCGCTGCGGCTCCAGACATAGCGCGCCATGGCGTACCGGCTCGATGCCGCCGCGCAAGGGCGGTGCAACCGGCAAGAAAGCTCCGTCGTAGAATTGCAGCCCCGGTTCTGTGGTCCAAAGGTCGAGCCGGATGCCGGACCGCGCGCCCTCAAGCCGGGCTGCGTGCCATGGTTCGGGTGCTGGTTGCATGGCCAGGACGAAATTGTGGTCGTAAGCGGTATGCGCACCGTCCTGCCCGTTTCGGATCGGGCGCAGCTCGCGGAAATCGAAGATGGTTTCGTCAGTCGCCAGCACTTCGCCCGTTGGAATGCTTTGTCCGTCGACCGGCGTGTAGGCCTCGGCGGCGATCTTGAGGCGGTGGTCGAGGATCGAGCCTGAGCCATCGAGGTTGAAATAGGCATGCGTCGCGAGATTGACCAAGGTGAGCGCGTCCGCGCGCGCGCCGAGCGCGATGCTCAAGCGGCCTGATGTGAGCGAGTAGCGGCAGGTGGCGATGACCTTGCCGGGATAGCCCTGGTCGCCATCAGGCGAGGTCAGGGCGAGCAGGACTGAGCTGTCGTTGGTGTCGACGATGGTCCAGTTGCGGCGGAAGAAGCCGTCGCCGCCGCCATGCAAATGGGTGCGGCCGGCTTCGTTGAGATCGAGCTGATGTTCCTTTCCATCGAGGGTAAAGCGGCCACCGGCGATGCGGTTGGCGCAGCGCCCGGCAATGGCGCCGAAATAACCGCCATGGGCGAGGTAGCCGTCGAGACCCTCGAAGCCGAGAATGACCGAACGCGCTCCACTTGGTGTCTCAACGATCAGATCGGCAAGTGTTGCGCCGAAGGTGAGGATTTTGGCTTCGATGCCAGGCGCAGCAATGGTGATCGCTTCGACGATCGACCCGTCGTCCAACCGTCCGAATTCCGTGACCGGCATGTTTGACACCTCCGCGAGGCAAGCCACCCCAAACGCAGAGTCACGGAAAGCCATTCGATTCTCAAGCGGCTTTTGCCTCAATCAGGCGGCGAGCAGGCTCTTGAGCTTGGTCGAGGGCGAGGCGAGGGCTGCCGGATCTGGACGTGCCGATTTTCCAATCAGCATTTCGGCCAGTCTGATGTCGCGGGCGACAGCATTGCCTGGGCCGATGCCGCTGGCGGCGACGAGGCGGCCGTCGTTCTTGAGGTGGAACAAGATGAAGGCACCGTCGTCGAGATCGCGGCGCACGCTGTGCTTGCCTTCGTCGGGCAGGCCGGCGATCTGCAGGGTGAGGCCGTACTGGTCGGACCAGAACCACGGCACCGATGCATGCGCCTCTTCAGCGCCCAGCATGTTGCGCGCGGCGAGCGCGCCGTGCTCCTGGGCGCTGCGCCAGGACTCAAGCCGCACACGGCGGTCGCCATAGACAGCGAGCGGGAACGAGCAGCAATCACCGGCGGCAAAGATGTGCGGATCGCTGGTGCGCAGCTGGGCGTCGACCGCAATGCCGTTGTTGAGCGTCAGTCCCGATGTTTCGGCAAGATTGGTGACGGGAACCGCGCCGATGCCGATGATGGCGAGGTCGGCCGCAACAATCCGCCCGCTTGAAAGCGTGATTTGGACGCTGGCGCCATTGTCTTCGATCGTGGCGATACCGTCGCCGCAGACGATGTCGACGCCCTCGGCATAGTGTGCCTCGTGGACGATCTGCGCGATTTCTTCGGGCACGCCACGCATCAGGATGCGCGGCTGAGCCTCGATGACTGTGACTTCGGCGCCGAGCTTGCGGGCGGACGCTGCGAGTTCGAGACCGATGAAGCCGCCGCCGACGATGGCGACATGCGAACCGGCGCGCAAATGGGCGCGGATGGCGAGCGCATCGTCGAAAGTGCGGAGATCAACGCAGCGCGGCCCAAGACCATGAAGCGGCAGCTTGCGCGGGAGAGAGCCCGTTGCAATCAAAAGCTTGTTGTAGGCAAGATCGGACCCGTCGGTGAGGCGGATCGAGCGGTTGGCGCGGTCGATCGAGATGGCCGATGTCGAGCCGAGCAGGTTAATGCCATGTTCTGCGAGGCGCGCCGTATCTGCTATGGTTTTGATGGATGGTGCTTCGGGGTCGACCATCGCGTCCTTGGACAGCGGCGGACGCTCGTAAGGCAGATGCGCTTCGGCGCCGACCAGGGTGACGCTACCGTCGTAACCTGCCTCGCGCAGTGCAAAGGCCGCGCGGATGCCGCATTCTCCGGCGCCAATGATGACCATTCCTGCCGCCATCGGTTTCAACCCAGCTGGACGAAGACCTTGCCGGCGTCGACTTTCACCGGATAGGTCTTGAGGTTGACGCAGACGGGCGCGCCACGGGCGGCTCCGGTCTTGTAGTTGAAACGACCATTGTGCTTGGGGCACTCGATGATGTCGCCCATGACCAGACCTTGCGACAGATGGATCTGCTCATGCGTGCACAGGCCGTCGGTGGCGAAGAACTCGTCTTCCGGGCTGCGGTAGATGGCAAAGGTGCGTCCGTCATGGTCGAAACGCATGACGTCTTCTTCGTTGATGTCGTCGGCCGCGCAGGCCTCCACCCAGTCACTCATCGTCTCTCTCCCTGAGAATTTCTTGGGTTGGGGCGGCGACCAAATAGCCGCCCCTTCGCTATGCCTTGGGAGGCGTCATTCCGCGGCTATTGCCGTTGCCTGGTGGAAGTCGTCGCGATAGGGCCGCGCCGTCGCCGGCAGCTCACGCTTGACGAAATAGTCCTCGTTGCGGAGCTGGCGCAGGAAGGCGGGCACCATCTCGCGATAGCCGTCCAGGATCGACGGGTTTGGCGCGGGCAGGTCGTGCTTGATCATCTCATGCAGCTTGGGCAGCGCATGATAGGGCACCATGGGGAACATGTGGTGTTCGACATGGTAGTTCATGTTCCAGTAGGTAAAGCGGCTGATGGGGTTCATCAGCACGGTGCGGCTGTTGAGCCTATGGTCGATGACGTTGTCGGCGAGGCCGCCATGCTGCAGCAGGCCGCACATCACCATGTGCCAGGCGCCGTAGAGGCGCGGCAGGCCGATCAACATCAGCGGCAGCCATGAGCCGAGATAGACAGCCAGGCCGATCGTGAGCGCATAGATCACCACCCAGATGCGGGCGATGCGGATCGCCTTGTGCTGCTCCTGCTCGGGGACGAAGGTCTTTTCAGCAGGGCTCAACACGCCCGCCGCGTTGCGGATCATGTCGACCAGTGCGTGCCAGACATCGATGATGCCGAAGAAGTTGAGCACGACGCGCAAAAGGCCCGGCGGTCGCATGACGGCAATTTCGGGATCGCGGCCGACGATGACGGTGTCGGTGTGATGACGGGTGTGGCTCCAGCGCCAGGTCACCGGATTGCGCATGATCATGAAGCAGGCGATCTGATAGACAACGTCGTTCATCCACTGCGTCTTGAAGGCGGTGCCGTGGCCGCATTCGTGCCAGCGCGAGTCGGTGGCCGAGCCGTAGAGCACGCCGTAGCAAAGGAAGAAGGGAACGCACCACCAGCTGCCCCAGAGGGCAGCGCCCGCTGCACCGAAGGCAACGAGCAGGCCGAGCCAGATGGCGGTGTCGCGAATGGCCGGGCCGTCGGAGCGCTGCATCAGCTCCTTCATCTGCTTGCGGGGAATGTCGGTGTGGTACCACTCGGCGGCGGCGAGGCCGCTTTCCACGGCACGCCTGGAGTCCTGGCCGACGAGGCTGTAGTCGCGCGCCGATGGCGTCACGGTCATGGCTCTCTCCCTGAAGTCGGAAACGGCTCGGCGATGTCTGTCCGGGAGGCCGTTTACGGAAAGAACCATAATCCTCTCATGCAATTCTCTCAATCGGAAGATGATAGTTTCTATCATTTTCTATCACGATGGGCTATGGTGGGCTGACATGTGCTAGGAAGCGACCATGAGCAAGCGGCCCACCATTTCGGATCTCGCCCGCGTTTCAGGCGTCAGTGTCGCGACCGTCGACCGCGTGCTCAACGGCCGCCTGCCGGTGCGCGAGGAAACGGCGCGGCGCGTTTATGAGGCTGCGACAGGCATCGGTTATCACGCTGCCGGGTTGATCGCGCAGCGCATGCGCAAGGAACTGCCCGAATACCGGCTCGGCTTCTTGTTGTTGCGCCCGAAGGACGTGTTCTACCGCACCTTCGCAAGCGAGCTGGAAAAGGCGATTGCGCAGGCTCAGCGCTTTCGAGGGGTGGCCGCAATCGACTTCGCCGAGTCGCTGGCACCCGAAGAAATCGTCGAACGGCTGCATCGGCTGGCGGCCAATTGCGACGCCGTCGCATTGGTCAGCCCAGACCATCCGACAGTGACGGCCGCGGTCGCCGAGATGAAGGCGCGGGGCATTCCGGTCTTCTCGCTGCTTTCCGATTTCGCCACGGGCGTGCGCGAAGGCTATGTGGGCATCGACAATCTCAAGGTCGGGCGCACTGCCGCCTGGATGATCTCCAAATGCGCTGGAAAACCGGGGAAGGTGGCGCTGTTCGTTGGTAGCCATCGCTTTCATGGGCACGAATTGCGCGAGATCGGCTTTCGCGCGTTCTTCCGCGAACACGCGCCTGAATTCACCGTGCTGGAGACGATCGTCAATCACGAATCCCATGAGATGACCCATGAGTCGGTTGTAGGCCTCCTTGCGCGGCATCCTGACCTTGTCGGCTGTTACGTCGCTGGCGGTGGCATCGAAGGATCGATTTCGGCATTGCGGCAGCTCAGGCCCGATCCTCTGCCGGTGTTGATCTGCAACGAGATCACCACCGAGACGCGTGCGGCACTTGCCGAGGGGCTGGCCGTGATGGTGATCGCCACCCCGCTCCAGCCGCTGTGCCGCGAACTTGTCGGGCTGATGGCGCATTCGATCGAGGAGGGGGCGGCTAACGCGCCGGGACAGACCTTCCTGCCGTTCGACATCTATCTGCCGGAAAACATCTGACCCTGAATCTATCAGCAATGATGGTTTCTCGTCATTTTTCAGATTGACTATTCCGCAAGTCGGGCGGAATGGAATGGAAATGCCGTCGGCACATCGCCGCGGCCTGTTTCCCGGGAGGATGTCGGCATGGCAGCGACCAGCAAGCTCACTTTCGCGCTCAATCACATGGCGGCACCGGGGCTATCGCCCGCTGGGTTCTTCGCGCTGAGCAAAAAACTCGGCATCGGCCATGTTGAAATTCGCAATGATCTTTCCGGCAACGCCATTCTCGATGGCACGCCGGCCAAGGCGATCCGCGAGCTGGCCGCTGAAAATGGAATATCCATATCAAGCATCAATGCGCTGCAGCGATTCAACGAGTGGAATGCGGCGCGTGAGGCCGAGGCCATCGAACTCGCCGACTATGCCCGAGATGTCGGTGCTGCGGCACTCGTCCTGGTTCCGGTCAATGACGGTTCGGGGCAGGGCGAAGGCGAGCGGCAACGCAATGTGCGGATGGCGCTCACGGCACTGAAGTCGATCTTGGGCGACAGGGGCATTCGTGGATTGGTCGAACCGCTGGGTTTTGAGGTCTGTTCGCTGCGCTCCAAGCGCGAAGCCGCGGAGGCGATTGGCGACATCGATGGCGCGGCTACCTTCCGCATGGTGCACGACACGTTCCATCATCACCTCGCCGGCGAGCCGGAGATTTTTCCTGGAATGACCGGACTGGTCCACATCTCCGGTGTCGATGATCAAGCGGTCAGCGTATCCGACATGCGCGACCCGCACCGCATCCTGGTCGACGCCGGCGACCGGCTCGACAATATCGGCCAGATTCGCGCGCTGATGGCGGGCGGCTATGCCGGACTGTTGTCGTTCGAGCCGTTTTCGCCCGCCGTCCACGGTCTTGCCGACCCTGCCGACGCGCTCGCAGCGAGCATCGAATTCATCAAGTCACGCGTCTGAAAATAAGCGTGCTGGCAGGTCGCCTGCGCAAGCGTGGGCGGCTCGGTTCCGCGCGCCTGTTCATCGAACCCAAATCCGATGCCCTGCCGATGCTCAGCAGCGGAATATCTCTTGACGTCCGCTTGGAATATGGAATAAACATTTCATATACAAAAAGCACGGCCCGAACATTCTGAAATCAGGGTCGGCACCATCGGAAGGCGGGCGGCGCACTGTTATCGCGGAGGAGCGATGGCGGCGTCCGTGGAAATGGGTCTTCGGCGCAGCCGCGGACTTCCGGCGCTATGGGGTGCGGCCGGGCACCATTCTTGGAGGAGAGTGATCATGAAGAAATATTTGCTCGGCGCAGCGATGTGCGCGCTGATGACTGGCTCGGCGTTTGCCGCCGACATCGGCGTCAGCATGGCCAATTCCGACACGTTTTTGACCGTCCTGCGCAAGGGTATCGAAAAGGCCGCGGCCGATGCGAGCCAGCCGGTCGTGATCGAAATTGCCGATGACGACGTCAACAAGCAGCTTTCGCAGGTTCAGAACTTCATCGCCGCCAAGGTCGATGCCATCATCGTCAACGCCGTCGATACCTCGGCGACCGCGCCGATGACCAAGCTCGCCAACGATGCTGGCATTCCGATCGTCTATGTCAATCGCCAGCCGATCGACGTCGATGCGCTTGGTGAAAAGGGCGCGTTCGTGGCGTCGAACGAAGCCGATTCCGGTACGCTCGAGACCAAGGAAATCTGCCGCCTGTTGAAAGCGGCTGGCAAGACCGAAGCCGGCATCCTGGTCATGCAGGGCGACCTGGCCAACCAGGCTGCGCAGATGCGCACCAAGGACGTTCACGACGTGATCGCGACGCCCGATTGCTCGTTCATGAAGATCATCGACGAGCAGACGGCTGGCTGGGACCCGGTCAAGGCGCAGGACCTGATGACCAACTGGATCGCAGCCGGACATAAGCCCGACGCTGTCGTTTCCAACAACGACAACATGGCGATCGGCGCGATCAACGCTATGAAGGCCGCCGGTTGGGACATGAAGGACGTCGTCGTCGGCGGTGTCGACGCCACGCAGGAAGCGCTTGCCTATATGAAGGCTGGCGACCTCGACGTGACGGTGTTCCAGGACGCGGCCGGCCAGGGTGGCGGGGCCATCAAGGCGGCCATGGCGCTTGCCAAGGGCGAGAAGGTTGAACCCAAGGTCTGGATCCCGTTCCAGCTGGTGACGCCCGAAAACATGGAACAGTTCACCTCCAAGAACTGATATGATCCATGAAATGCGTCGCCGCATGGCGGCGGCGCATTTTCCTCCGTGTCTCAAGCCGCGCTTGAGCCGGGTCTGGGAGAACAGATATGCAGAGCCCTGGCATGACCGAGGCAGCACGCGAAAGCGGCGCTGTGCCTGCACCTGACTATCTTCTCGAAGTGGCCGACGTGCGCAAGGAATTTCCCGGCGTGCTTGCCCTCGACAATGTCCAGCTTCGCCTCAAGCGCGGTAGCGTGCATGCGCTGATGGGCGAAAACGGCGCCGGCAAGTCGACGCTGATGAAGATCATTGCCGGCATCTATACGCCCGACTCCGGCAGCTTCAAGCTGCGTGGCAAGGACATCAAGCTCAACGGTCCGCTCGATGCACTCGAAAACGGCATCGCCATGATCCATCAGGAGCTGAACCTGATGGCGCCGATGACGGTAGCCGAAAACATCTGGATCCGGCGCGAGCCGACAAGCCGCTTCGGCTTCGTCGATCACGGCGAGATGCGCCGCAAGACGACAGCGCTGTTCAAGCGCCTCAATATCGACATCGACCCCGATGTGCAGGTCGGTACGCTGAGCGTCGCCAACCGCCAGATGGTCGAGATCGCGAAGGCAGTGTCTTACGAATCCGACGTGCTGATCATGGACGAGCCGACATCGGCGCTGACCGAGCGCGAGGTCGATCACCTGTTCACGATCATCCGCACCCTGCGGGAGCAGGGGAAGGGCATCGTCTACATCACCCACAAGATGAACGAACTGTTTGAAATCGCCGACGAGGTGTCGGTGTTCCGCGACGGCAAATATATCGCCACCAATTCCTCGCATGAGGTGAAGCGCGACGACATCATCCGCATGATGGTGGGGCGCGAGATCACCCAGATGTTCCCCAAGGAGGAAGTGCCGATCGGCAAGGTGGTGCTGTCAGCCAAGGGACTGACGCTAAAAGGCGTGTTCAGCGACGTGTCGTTCGATCTGCGCGCGGGCGAAATTCTCGGCATTGCCGGTCTGGTCGGCTCCGGCCGCTCGAACATCGCCGAAACGCTGTTTGGCGTAACGCCCGCCAACGGCGGCACGATCGAATTGTTCGGCAAGAGCGTGCGCATCAATAGCCCGGCTGAGGCGATGGGGCACGGCATGGCCTTCCTGACGGAGGACCGCAAGGAAACCGGCTGCTTCCTTTTGCTCGACATCCAGGAAAACACCCAGATGGCGGTGCTGCAGTCGGGTTACGTCAAGAACGGTTTCGTCAAGCAAAAGCAGCTGACCAAGGATTCAATCGAGATCAGCCAGGCACTCAGGGTGAAAACGCCTGATATGGCCGAGCCGATCATCAACTTGTCGGGCGGCAACCAGCAGAAGGTGCTGATCGCCCGCTGGCTTTTGACCAAACCGAAGATCCTGATCCTCGACGAACCGACCCGCGGCATCGATGTCGGCGCCAAGGCGGAAATCCACCGGCTGATTTCGAAGCTCGCCGGGCAGGGCGTGGGTGTCATCATGATCTCGTCGGAGATGCCCGAAGTGCTGGGCATGAGCGATCGCATCATGGTGGTGCATGAGGGCCGGGTGACCGGTTTCCTCGATCGCGCCGAGGCCAGCCAGGTGAAGATCATGGAACTCGCGTCGAACTGACGGCGCCAATAAGCTCAAGGGTGGAAGAACCATGTCGACGAACGAGATTGCGGGCTCCGCAAACGCCATCGGAAGCAAGAAGCGCCTGCCGCCAGAGGTGTCGATCCTGGGTGTGCTGATTGGCATTGCCATTGTCTTCGAGATACTCGGCTGGATCATCGTCGGCGACAGCTTCCTTGCCAACAAGCAGCGCCTGTCGATCATCATCCTGCAGGTGTCGGTCATCGGCATCATCGCGGTCGGCGTGACCCAGGTCATCATCACAGCCGGTGTCGACCTTTCGTCTGGATCGGTCGTGGGCCTCGCAGCGATGGTTGCGGCAAGCCTGGCGCAGACGTCGCTCAACCCGAGGGCGGTCTACCCCTCGCTCACTGACATTTCGCCGATCTGGGCGATCCTCGCTGGCCTTGGCGTCGGCCTGCTTGCCGGCTCGGTCAACGGATTTCTGATCGCCAGAACCAAGATACCGCCTTTCATAGCGACGTTGGGCATGATGGTGTCGGCGCGCGGCCTCGCCAAATGGTACACGCTCGGCCAGCCGGTGGCGCTGCTCGACGACAGCTTTACCTGGCTCGGCAAGAGCTTCAACATCATGGGCTTCCCGCTGCCGCTGCCGGTCATCATCTTCCTGCTCGTTGCGATCATTTTCCACATCGCGCTGGGCTACACCCGCTACGGCAAGTTCACCTATGCCATCGGCGCCAACCCGCAAGCCGCTCGCGTGTCCGGCATCAATATCGGCAGCCACCTGATCAAGGTCTATGCCATCGCCGGCCTGCTGTCGGGTCTCGCTGGCGTGGTGACGGCAGCGCGTGCCGCCTCCGGCCAGCCGGGCATGGGCGTCGCTTACGAACTCGACGCAATTGCAGCTGCGGTCATCGGCGGTACCTCGCTGTCGGGCGGCGTCGGCCGGATTACCGGAACCGTTATCGGCACGATCATTCTCGGCGTGATGACCTCTGGCTTCACCTTCCTCAAGGTCGGCGCCTATTATCAGGAGATCGTCAAGGGCATCATCATCGTGGCGGCTGTGATCATCGACCAGCATCGCCAGAACAAGCGCAAGAAGGCTTGATGAGTTCTTTGGACATGATCTTATCGGGATCATGTCAGAAATCCGGACCGCCCGGCATCCCGTCAGCGGGCGGTCCGCCACTCCTTCCAGAACAAAGTTGCAGGCCCGGACGGCGCGGGCCAAGGAAATGAGGTTGTCATGACAGTTCGGTTTGGTGTCCTGGGTGCAGGTCGTATCGGCAAGGTTCACGCCAAAGCGGTGGCGTCCAATGCTTCGGCGAAACTCGTGGCGGTGGCGGACGCCTTCGAAAAAGCGGCGAACGATCTGGCCGGCGCTTATGGATGCGAGGTCCGTTCCATCGATCAGATCGAAAAGGCGTCGGATATCGACGCGGTGGTGATCTGCACGCCGACCGACACGCATGCCGATCTGATCGAGCGCTTCGTGCTCGCCGGCAAGGCGGTGTTCTGCGAAAAGCCGATCGATCTCGATGCTGTCCGCGTCGAAAAGTGCCTGGCCGTGGTCGAAAAGGCCGGCGGCACGCTGATGGTTGGTTTCAACCGTCGCTTCGATCCGCATTTCGCCGCCGTGCGCAAGGCAATCGACGACGGTGCCATCGGCAAGGTCGAGCAGGTCGTGATCACCTCGCGCGATCCAGGCCCGCCGCCAGCGGAATACATTACACGTTCGGGTGGCATCTTCCGCGACATGACCATCCACGACTTCGATATGGCGCGCTTCCTGCTCGGTGCTGAGCCGGTGGCGGTGACAGCCACGGCTTCGGCGCTGGTCGACAAGAAGATCGGAGAGCTTGGCGACTATGACAGCGTCAGCGTCATCCTCGAGACGGCGACCGGACAGCAATGCGTCATCACCAATTCGCGCCGCGCCACCTATGGCTATGACCAGCGCATCGAGGTGCACGGTTCGGACGGCATGGTCGCGGCGGAAAACCAGCGCGCCGTGTCGATCGAGGTCGCCAACGCCATGGGCTACACGCGCCCGCCGCTGCACGACTTCTTCATGACCCGCTACACCGAAGCCTATGCCGCCGAGATCGCCGCCTTTGTCGCCTCGGTGACCAAGGGCGCCAAGGTTTCGCCGAGCGGCAAGGACGGGCTGATCGCGCTGCAACTGGCAGATGCGGCACTGAGGTCGGTCAAGGAAGGCAAGACGGTTCGCCTGAAGGGCTGAGCGTCGGCTCGCCACCCCTCCCTAACAGGCGAGGGGTGGCGAAGCACAATCCGTCGAGGGAATGAACATTCCGATTGACGAATTGTTGGAATTCAAATTTCATTGTTTGGCCTGCGGCAAATCACGCGAAGGCAGGCCGGCGCGGCGGAGCGACCGGGAGGAACACATGGCCGATCCCAACATCCAGCCTACAGCGCTGCTCGACGTCATCACCATCGGCCGCGCCTCGGTCGACCTCTATGGTCAACAGACCGGATCGCGGTTGGAGGACGTCGCGTCCTTTGCCAAGTCGGTCGGCGGTTGTCCGGCCAACATCGCCATAGGCACGGCAAGGCTAGGGCTGCGCTCGGCGCTGCTGACGCGCGTCGGCGACGAGCATATGGGCCGCTATATCCGCGAGCAGATGCTGCGGGAGGGCGTCTCCGACAAGGGTTTGGTGACCGACAAGGAACGGCTGACCGCACTGGTGCTTTTGTCTGTCGAAAACGACAAGACGTTCCCGCTGATCTTCTACCGCGAGAACTGCGCCGACATGGCGCTGAACGAAGACGACATCGATCCTGATTTCATCCGCTCGGCGCGAGCTATCGTTGTTACCGGAACGCATTTTTCGCGTCCCTCCACCGATGCCGCGCAACGCAAGGCGATGCGGCTGATCAAGGAAGCCGGCGGCAAGGTGGTGTTCGACATCGATTACCGCCCGAACCTCTGGGGCCTTGCCGGTCATGCCGCAGGCGAAAGCCGCTACATCGCCTCGGACGCTGTCTCCAACCATCTCAAGGGCGTGCTGGCCGACTGCGACCTGATCGTCGGCACCGAAGAGGAGGTGATGATCGCCTCTGGCGAAAGCGAGTTGCTCGATGCGCTGAAGACAATCCGGGCGCTGTCGAACGCGACCATCGTGCTCAAGCGCGGGCCGATGGGCTGCATAGTCTATGACGGGCCAATCGCTGACGATCTTGAAGCAGGCATCATAGGCAAGGGATTTCCGATCGAGGTCTACAACGTGCTGGGCGCGGGCGACGCCTTCATGTCCGGATTCCTGCGCGGCTGGTTGGGTGGCGAAACTCTCGCCACCTCGGCGACCTGGGCAAATGCCTGCGGCGCCTTCGCAGTCTCACGGCTGCTGTGCTCGCCCGAAATTCCGACCTTCGAGGAGCTGCAGTTCTTCCTCAAGAACGGCAGCACCCAGCGTGCGCTGCGCAAGGACGAGGCGATCAACCACGTTCACTGGGCAACGACGCGGCGCAACGAGATCCCCGCGATGATGGCGCTGGCCTGCGACCACCGCATCCAGCTCGAAGACATCGCCACCCGCCTGGGTGCCGATCCCGCGCGCATTCGCGACTTCAAGGTCCTGGCGGTGAAGGCGGCGGCCAAGGTTGCCGGCGGCCGCGACGGCTACGGCATGTTGATCGACGAGAAGTTCGGCCGCGAGGCGATGTTCGAATTCGCCCGTCACCCCTTTGGCTGGATGGGCCGGCCGGTGGAACTGCCGGGCTCACGCCCGCTGCGTTTCGAATTCTCGCAGGACATCGGCTCGCAGCTGGTCGAATGGCCTGTCGATCACACCATCAAATGCTTGTGCTTCTACCACCCTGATGACCCCGCCGAACTCAAGGCCGAGCAGCAGCAGAAGCTGCGGACACTGTTCGAGGCGGCGCGAAAGGTCGGTCGCGAATTGCTGATCGAGATCATCGCCGGCAAGCACGGCACGCTTGACGAAGACACCATTCCGCGTGCGCTGGAGGAACTCTACGCGCTTGGCATCAAGCCCGACTGGTGGAAGCTCGAGCCACAGGCTTCGGCGGCCGCGTGGAAGAAGATCGAATCTGTGATCACCAGGAATGATCCTTATTGCCGGGGGGTGGTCCTGCTTGGACTTGAGGCGCCACTCGCTGAGCTGGAGGTGGCGTTCGCGGCGACCGTCGATGCGTCGGTGGTCAAAGGGTTCGCCGTCGGCCGCAGCATCTTTGTCCATGCAGCCGAGCAGTGGCTCGGCGGCAAGATGACGGACCAGGCCGCGGTGGACGACATGGCGCAGCGTTTCGAACAGCTGACCAAGGCGTGGCTTGCGGCGCGCGGCCGTCGGGCGGCATAAGGAAGGCGGAGGAAAATTACTATGACCAAGACCATTCGCCTGACTATGGCGCAGGCGCTGACGCGCTATCTCACGCGGCAGATGACCGTCATTGACGGCAAGAAGCTGCCCTTATTCGGCGGCGTCTGGGCGATCTTTGGCCACGGCAATGTCGCGGGTATCGGCGAAGCGCTCTACCAGGTTCGCGACGAGCTGCCGACTTTTCGCGCGCACAACGAGCAGGCGATGGCCCATGCGGCGATTGCATTCGCCAAGACCAATTTCCGCCAACGCATGATGGCGGCGACCAGCTCTATTGGCCCCGGCGCTGTCAACATGGTGACGGCTGCGGCACTTGCGCATGTCAACCGGCTGCCGGTGCTGCTTTTGCCCGGCGATGTCTTCGCCAACCGCGTGCCCGATCCTGTGCTGCAGCAGGTCGAGGATTTCGGCGACGGCACAGTCTCAGTCAATGACTGCTTCCGTCCGGTATCGCGTTATTTCGACCGCATCACCAGGCCGGAACAGATCATCCCGGCGATGGCGCGCGCGATGCAGGTTCTGACCGACCCGGCCGAATGTGGGCCGGTGACGCTGTCGCTGTGCCAGGATGTGCAGGCCGAGGCTTATGACTATCCCGAGAGCTTCTTTGCCGAGAAGCTGTGGATGCAGCGTCGCCCACGGCCCGACCGCGACGAGCTTGCAGCTGCCGCGGAAGTGCTGAAGGCCGCCAAGAAGCCGTTGATCGTCGCCGGTGGCGGCGTGCTCTATTCCGGCGCTTCGGAAGAACTTGCCCGTTTTGTCGAGGGGACCGGCATTCCGATCTGCGAAACGCAAGGCGGCAAGTCGGCGTTGACCGACGAACATGCGCTCAACATGGCCGCTGTCGGCGTCACTGGCACGGCTGCCGCCAACCGGCTTGCCGAAGAGGCCGATGTGGTGCTGGCGATAGGCACCAGGCTGCAGGATTTCACCACCGGCTCGTGGTCGCTGTTCAATGGTGCCGGCAAGTCCATCATCGGGCTCAACGTGCAGTTGTTCGATGCAGCCAAGCATCGCGCATTGCCGCTTGTCGCCGACGCGCGCGAAGGGCTCACTGAGCTTTCAGCTGCGGTGAAGGGCTACAAGGCGCCAAGCGCGTGGACCGAAAACGCCAAAGCTGGCAAGGCGGAGTGGCGCAAGGCGGCCGCCAAAGTGACTGCTGCGACCAACGCCGCGTTGCCTTCGGACGCACAGGTGATTGGTGCGGTGCAGCGCACACTTGGCAGCGAGATCATTGTTTTGCACGCGGCGGGCGGACTGCCCGGCGAGATGCACAAGCTGTGGCAAGCGGGCAGCCCCGGTTCCTATCACTCGGAATACGGCTTCTCCTGCATGGGCTACGAGATTGCCGGCGGCCTGGGCGCCAAGATGGCACGACCTGACAAGGAGGTCGTCATCATGATCGGCGACGGCTCCTATCTGATGTTGAATTCCGAGATCGCGACATCTGTCATGCTCGGGTTGAAGCTGACGATCGTTCTGCTCGACAACCGCGGCTATGGCTGCATCAACCGGCTGCAGATGGCGACCGGCGGCGCGAACTTCAATAATCTGCTGCGTGACAGCCGCCATGAGGTGCTGCCGGATATCGACTTCGTAGCCCATGCCAAAAGCCTTGGGGCAAATGCCGAAAAGGCATCGTCCATCGCCGATCTGGAAGCCGCACTCGACCGCGCCCGAAAGAGCGACAGGACGACCGTGGTGCTGATCGATACGGACCCGTTGATTTCGACAGGGGAAGGTGGTCACTGGTGGGACGTCGCGGTGCCTGAGGTGAGCGCACGCACGGAGGTCAATGCGGCGCGCAAGGGCTACGAGGAAAAGCTGAAGCTGCAGCGCGTTGGGGATTGAGGCCGAGCCTAGGACTTGTGATGTTGGCGCTGCCCCTCACTGTCCTGCCGGACATCTCTCCCCGTAAACGGGGAGAGAAACTCCGTCCGCACTGATTTCGCCAACTGGCGCAGTTGGTGATTTGCGAAAGCGGTGATGGCAGCCACTCTCTCCCCGTTTACGGGGAGAGATGTCCGGCAGGACAGTGAGGGGCGGCGCTAACGATGGACGAATATGGGCTGCCGCCAAGCAGGCGCGCTGGAACAAAATGACACCGGAGAAACTGACGTGAAAGCCAAACTGGGCATGTCCCCCATCGCGTGGTGGAATGACGATCTTGCGGAACTGAGCGATGACGTGTCGCTGGAGGAGTGCCTGAGCCAGTCGCGTTCGGCAGGGTTCACGGGCATGGAGCAAGGCCGTCGTTTTCCCAGTACACCGGAGGAAATGCTGCCGATCCTGAAAAAGATCGATGTCACCCTGTGCGGCGGCTGGTTTTCGGGCACGCTGGTCAATGAGGATATCGCTGCCAACAAGGATCGTATCCAGCCGATGATCGATCTGTTCAAGGCGGTGAATGCGCCTTGTATCGTCTATGGCGAGGTCGGCCGCTCGATCCAGGGCGACCGGACGAAGCCGCTGGCCGGCAAGGCGGTGCTCTCCGACGACGAGATGAAGGTCTACGCCCGCAAGTTGACCGCGTTCGGCGAATGGTGTGCGGAGCAGGGCATGCCGCTGTCTTATCATCATCACATGGCGGCGGTGGTGCAGTTCGAACACGAGCTCGACGCGTTCATGAAGAACTCGGGCGAGGGCATTCCGCTGCTGCTTGATGCAGGCCACCTTGCCTTTGCCGGCGGCGACGTGCTGCGCGCCATCGATAATCACCACAAGCGCATCAATCATGTCCATGTGAAGGACGTGCGCATGGAGGTCATCCAGGGCCTCGACTGGTCAAAGCAGTCCTTCCTCGATGCGGTGGCACTTGGGGCGTTTACCGTTCCGGGCGACGGTTCGCTCGATTTCGGCAAGATCGTGCAGAAGTTTGCCGACTACGGCTATGAAGGCTGGTTCGTCGTCGAGGCCGAGCAGGACCCCAGGAAAAATCCTCCGCTCAAGATGGCTCAGGTCGGCTACAAGGAGTTGATGCGGGTGATGACGGCTGCTGGCTACACGGTCGAAACACAGGGCTTCCCCAATACTTGACCCAGTGTCGGGGCCGGCTACGATCTGAAACGGTTCATCGGCGAGGCAGTGCTCAATTGATCCAGGACCAGAACCACCCGTTCTTCCGGCCGCTTTGGCGGCGCATCGCAATCGTCGTGTTCTGCGCGGCGTGGTCGGTGTTCGAATTTGTCACCGGTTCCGGCTTCTGGGGCACGCTTGCCGGCGGCATGGCCGCCTACGGTGCCTGGCAATTCCTCATCACTTACAAGCCCGGCATCGACGTTGCCGCCG
This sequence comes from Aminobacter sp. 01T433, assembly GCF_056398585.1. NCBI lineage: Bacteria > Pseudomonadati > Pseudomonadota > Alphaproteobacteria > Hyphomicrobiales > Phyllobacteriaceae > Aminobacter > Aminobacter sp. 01T433. Next base: position 111,825 of record NZ_JBFTPR010000011.1, on the reverse strand, counting down.
ACAAGGAATGAGAAGATGTCCAAACTTCTGATCAAGCCCAAGCATGGCACCGGACGCGTTACCCATGTGACGCCCGAGATCGCCGGCTGGACCTATGTCGGCTTCGACCTGCACAAGCTCGAGCCCGGCGACACCTATGGCGACTGGACGGCCGACCGCGAGACCTGCCTGGTGCTGGTCTCGGGCAAGGCGCATGTCCGGGTCGGCGAAGAGGACCTTGGCACGCTGGGCGAACGCATGTCGCCTTTCGAGGGCAAGCCATGGTCGGTCTATGTGCCGGCAGGCGGCGATTGGTCGGTAAGAGCCGAGACCGATGTCGAACTTGCGGTTTGTACAGCTCCTGGTCTTGCTGGCGACCTCTCGGTGCGGGTGATCGGACCTGACGACGTCAAGCAGGAGACGCGCGGCAAGGGTACCAACACGCGCTACGTCACTAATATCTTGCCCGAAGGCGAGCCGGCGGATTCGCTGCTGGTGGTCGAGGTCATTACGCCGGGCGGACACACGTCAAGCTATCCGCCGCACAAGCACGACGAAGACAATTTGCCAAACGAGTCGCAGCTGGAAGAGACTTACTACCACCGGCTCAACCCGCCGCAGGGGTTTGCCTTCCAGCGCGTCTATACCGAGTTCAACGATGCGGGTCATCGCGACCTCGACGAGGCGATGGCGGTCGAAGACGGTGACGTGACGCTGGTGCCCAAGGGCTATCATCCGTGCGCGGCCTGCCATGGCTATGATCTGTATTATCTCAATGTGATGGCCGGGCCGAAGCGGACGTGGAAGTTTCACAACGCCAAAGAGCATGAGTGGCTGCTGAAGGCGTAAGGCCGTAGCGAAGCCACTGGCACTGCAGCGACCTCGCTGTCTACAGCGCCCCAACAAGCTGGCGTGCTGCCTTGGGCTGCGGGTTGAGCATGATGTAGCTTGGCCGGGTTTCCCGCTTCAACCGCGTCAGCAGCGCTTTGGTCTTGGCCAACAAGGTTTCGCCGCGTGGCTCCGCCTCAAGCTCATGCTCAAGCGCTTCAAGCATGCCGATGGCGTCTTCGCTGCGGTCGAGTTCGGCAAGGCTCTTGGCCAGCGAGAATTTTGCTCCGGCGAAATGAGTGTCCAGCTCAAGCGAGCGGCGGAAGGCCTCGGCCGCACCGGCGTGATCGTCGAGCGCCTGTGCTGCAAATCCCAGCCTGAACCAGACCTTCGCTGAATTGGGTGCGATGGTTGCCAGCGTTTCGAACAGCCGGTGCGCCTCGCGGTGATCGCCCTTGTCTGAAACCAGTTGGCCAAGGCCGTAGAGCGCTGTTTCGTGCAGCGGATCGGTGCCGAGAATCTGGCGATAGCCGCTTTCGGCACGCGCCAATTGGCCCTCTCGATGGAAGCGCGTCACCTGGGCGAAGATTCCGTCGAGCGAACGCGGATCGAGCCGGTTGCCGACGTTCAGTCCGTCCTTGGTGTAGATGATGGCGCAACGGATCTTGCTCTCGGTGACGCCGAAGGCAAATTTGTAGGGCTCGTCGCCGCGCAGGAAGTCGTATGTGCCGATGCCGCGTTCGATGGCAGATTGGATGCTATGACCATGCAGGATCAGGCCGACAGGTATTGACGTTGCCGTCTCATCGCGACCGGAGATATAGAACAGCATCTGTTGCTTGACCGGGTCGATGAAGCTTGCCAGCGCACCGAGCGGCCGGTCGCCCTGCCACAGCAAGGGCATGAAAAGCGAACCGGTCTCGAAGCTGGTCTGAAGCACCACCTTGTTGTGGCGAATGATCGACTGCAGCCTGTTGCCCTTGCGCGCGCCCCAGCGGATCCGCCAGAAATCGAGCATCATGTCGATATCGTGATCAAGCGTTTCGGCGTTGGCATGCGTGATGCGCAATTCGCCTGCGTCGACCTTGCGCAGGAAGCGCCGCAGCTTCTGGCGCGTGTTGGTGCTCAGCACATTGTCCAGGTAGCTGGCGAAACTGTCGGGCAGGCTGGCTGCAAAGCAACGGCAGTTGTTGACGTTGTCATCGGTATTGATGCGGCTGTACTCGCGCAACGCCAACGTCTCGCGTGGGAACTGGCCCAGGAAGGCCAGCAGCCGCTCGTCCGACATGCGGACGTTTTCGAGGTGGATGTTTGTCCAAGCCATGTCGCGCACGTGTCGGGCGAAGGCCTGCATCGCCTGCAACGCCGAGGTTGGCATGCAGATGGCGCCGGTGTAGTCGGCGGCATAGTTGCCGGCCATGTTGATCTCGTTGGAGAATTGCCCTGTCTGGGTGTCCATGCGGATACGCAGGCGCAATGGCATGAAGCCGGCATAGGGCGTTCCCGGTCCCCCTTCGCGGGCAGCGAGAACGAACCATGTGCCGTCATAAAGCCGCAGGTGCCGGGAAAGCCAGGTCCAGGACAGGAAGAACTGGGCTTCCGGGTCTTCGTCGTAGACCCGATCCCAGTTTTCCCTGATCTCGTCGAGCTTGGCTGGGTCGGTGATGACGTCGATCTGCATGATGGCCCCCAACTCGTTGCCTTGCTCTCGCTCACCGCTCCATGAATGCGCGCGACATGGAGTCGGCGATCGGCTTGGTGAGATACCTGAAGAAGGTGCGCGACTGGGTCTGGACCAGCACCTCGGCTGGCATGCCGGGTGTTGGCGTGAAGCCATGTACCCGGCTGAGTTCGCTCGCCGGCAGGCTCACGCGGGCAAGATAGACTTCCCGCGCCACGGGGCTCGAACTATCGGGCAGGGCATCGGCGGAGACATAAATCACTTGGCCGTTGAGGACCGGCGTGGTGCGCCGGTTGAGTGCGGAAAGCCGCACCGCCGCGCTCTGGCCGACGCGCACATTGTCGATGTCGCCGCGGGAAATCAGCGCTTCGATCACCAGCGGAACGTCCGATGGCAGGATTTCCAGGATCGGTTTGCCACTTTCGATGACGCCGCCTGAGGTGTGGTAGTACATCCGCACGATTGTGCCGGCTACCGGTGCGTTGATGGTGACGCGGTTGAGTACGCTCTGCGCCTGGCGCAGCTGCTCGCGAACCGTGTCGAGATCACCTTCAAGATTCTGAAGTTGGTCGAGCGCGGCCTGCTTGTAGGCCTCTTGTGCCTGCTTGATCTGCTGGTCGAGCTTGATGATCTCGGCACCGGTCTCTGCCACCTGGGCTGCGAGCCGGCCGATCTGGCCGTCGGCATCGGCCATGGCGCGCTGGATCGACTTGAGCTCGGTCGCCCTGAGAAGGCCCTTGTCGGCCAGCGTCTTCTTGCCGGCAAACTCTTCCTTCATCAACTCCAGTTGTCGCACGACCGCGTCGTGCTGCTGCTGATAGCCGTCGGAACGGTAACGGTAGCCGGAGATGTTTTGTTGCAGAAGGTCAATCTCGCTCTGGAGCTTGTTGCGAGCCGCGTCGAAATTCAATTGCTGGCTGTCGACGATTGGTTTGATCTCGGGATCGTCCATGTTGTCGGTGACGTCTTTTGGATACGATATTTGCAGGGCTTGGGTGACCTCGGCCGTCAAGCGGGCGGCGATGGCATCCAGGCGCACCTGGCGCAGGAACAACTGCCGCTCGGTCGCCTTCGCTGCCGTTTCGTCGAGTCGGATCAATGGCTGGTCGTAGCGGACGCGGTCGCCTTCATTGACCAGAAGGTCCTTGATGATGCCGCCCTCCAGATGTTGAACGATCTTGTTTTGGCCCGAAGCCACGAATGAACCCTGGGCGATGATGGCCGCAGCGAGCGGGGCGGTGAAAGCCCAGGTGCCGAAGCCGCCGAAGGTAAGGGCAATGAGCAGCAGGCCGACCTTGGTCTGCTTGCTGATCGAGCGCGGCACGTCTGCGTACCATTCGAGATCGTGGACCTTTACGATTGCCGAGTCGCTCATTGCATTGCCCGCCTATTGGATCTGATGGCCGAAGGAACCGCCTTCAATGCTCAGGCCGCGCTGGGCGAGAGCCTGGAGGACGTCCTGCCGCGCGCCAAACAACGCCACCGTGCCGTTGACCAGCAGCAGGATCTTGTCGACGCTCTGCAGCAGTGCCGGCCGCTGGGTGATGGTGATGACGGTGATCTTGTTTTCCTTGGCGTGCTGGAGCGCCCGCGCAAGGGCGACGTCGCCGGCCGCGTCGAGATTGGAGTTCGGCTCGTCCAGCACGACCATGCGCGGGTTGCCGAAGAAGGCGCGAGCAAGCGCGATGCGCTGCTTCTGGCCGCCTGATAACGGGGCTCCGTCGGCCGCGACAAATGTCTCGTAGCCATGCGGCAAGGTGGCGATCATCTCATGCACGTCTGCGAGTTGGGCTGCCTGGTAGATTTCGGCGTCGGTGGCATCGTCGCGCATACGGGCGATGTTGGCCTTGATCGAGGCGGGGAACAGCTGCACGTCCTGCGGCAGGTAGCCGATGTTTTCACCGAACTGGCGCTGGTCCCAGTTGCGGAGATCCATCAGGTCGAGGCGGACGTTGCCCGACGTCGGCAGGATCGACCCGACCAGCATCTTGCCAAGCGTGGTCTTGCCGGCGCCCGAATTGCCGATGACGGCCAGGGAATCTCCTGGTGCCAGCGCGAAAGTGATGCCGTTGAGCACAACCCGCTTGGTGCCTTGTGGCACAAACAGCAGCCGCTCGACGTCGAGGCGCCCTTCGGGGCGCGGCAGGTTGAGCCGCTCGAAATTGAGCGGAGAGGCCTCGAGCAGGCTGGCGATGCGGCCATAGGCGGCGCGCGACTGGATGACCTGGTTCCAGCCTTCGATGGCGCCTTCGATGGGGCCAAGCGCACGGCTGGCGATGATCGATGCCGCAATCACCATGCCGCCGCTCAGTTGCCCGTCGAGCGCCAGATGCGCGCCCCAACCGAGCATCGCGATCTGGGTGAGCAAACGGGTTGCCTTGGACGCCGAGGCAAAGGCGATGTTGCGGTCCTGGGCGATGACCTGCGCGCGCAGCGAGCTTGCCGTGTCCTTGCCCCAGATGCGGACCGCCTCGGGGATCATGGCGAGCGCATTGATGATCTGCGAATTCCGCGCCATCGAGTCGAGATGCAGGTTGGCCTTGCTGTTGAAGGTGTTGGCTTCGCTGAAAGGCGCTTCGGTCGCGCGCTGGTTGATGATGGTGATGACCAGCAGGATCAGCGACGTCGCAACGACGATGAAGCCGAGATGCGGATGCACCAGGAACACGGCGAGCACAAAGAACGGCGCCAGCGGTGCGTCGAGCAGCGTCAGAAGCGTACCCGAGACGAGGAATGTGCGGAGCTGCTGGAGGTCGCTCAGGGTTTGGTATTCGCGCCCGTTCGAATGCAGCGCCGCACGCGCGGCAGCGCTCAGGATCGGCGCGCCGAGTTGGGCTGCGACCTCAACGGCGGTGCGCATCAGGATCAGACGCCGGATGGCATCGAAGATTGTCTGTAGCACCACCGCGCCGACGATCACGATGGTCAGCATGATCAGCGTGTCGACCGAGCGGCTGGTCAGCACGCGGTCGGAAATCTGGAAGAGATAGAGCGGTATCGCCAGGACCAGGACGTTGCTCGCCAAGGTGAAGAGCATGACGATCAAGAGGTTGCGCCTGACAACCTGGAGGCCAGTCTTGAGCGAGGCGGAAAAATCGACCGGTCCCAGGCGCTTGTGAAAGACGCCCCCGCCACCTCCGCCGCCCCCACCACCGCCACCGCCGCCATCGACGTTGCCCCCTGTCGGACCGTTGGTGTCGGGCAGTTTCTCCTTGGCTTTGATCGGCCCGTTGTCGGCATCGATCACCTTGCCGACCGGCGTTGCGGGCTTGCCCTTCATCTCGGTCTTGGCTTGCGGCTCGGCAATGCGCATTTCGGGAGGAGGGGTCTTTTCTGGTGCGGCCTGTGTCTCGCGCGCTGGCTCGACGGGTATCGGGCGGGGCGAAACAGGGCCCTGCCGTTCAGCGGCCTGAGTTTCGGAATTTGCGCGCTGGGCCGGTTGAAGCTGGGACGGCGGCACGACTTCAGCAGGGGGCTGGGAGGCGCCTTGTGCTGGAATGATCCGCTCGGCAGATGTCACGAATGGCGCGGCGGCCGATGGGCGCGCGGGCGGCGCGGAGGCCGGGACGACGACATCAGCTTGCGGGTGCGCCGTTGCGGTTGCAGCCTTATTGTCGACTGCCTCGTGCAATTCGCCGATGACGTTGTCGATGTAGCGTTCGAGGCGGTCGAGAGCCTCTTCCTGGGACGCGACGGCACTCGACAACTTCTCTTTTTCTTCCGGTAGGGGCTTGGCCTGCACTGGCGTCGGACGCGGCCGGGGGCTTTCCCCCTGGTAGTCGTCATCTGGCGCAGTGTGGAAGACACCCCAGCCCTGCTCGCGGTCGTCAGTCATGTTCGAAATCCTCTGGAGGGCTTAGCCCAGCATGTGCTGCATGACGTCGCCCGATGCGGAATCGGCTGGTTGCGGCGTGATATGGTCCTGATGAGGCGTACTGCTCGTGTCGTGGGTGGTGTCGGTCAAAAAGGCGACAGCCTCGTTGACGAGCGTGTCGGGGTTCTGCGCGCCCAAATGGTCGGGAGCGCTCGAAACGAGGTTGGCCTGGATCAGGACTTCATCGGAGTAGTGGTTGCCGCCGACGTAGATCTTGTTGGCGCCATCGACACTGACGATGGTTGCCTGGTTGGCCAGTTGGTCGTGGCCTGTGGTGATTGACCAGGTGGCATTGGGGTCGGGAGCGAGCTTGCTCATGGCGAGTGCCAGCTGATCGCTGTCGCCCATGACCGTCGTCTGCTTGATGTATTGCAGATTGTAGACGTCGCCCGAAATGTAGAGGACGCGCAGCAGGCCAGCGCCGGCGAAGGCAGGATCGTGCAGGATCGACGTGGCAAGGTCGTGCTTGCCCGCCGCAAGATCGCTCGCCGACTGGTTGTAGCCATCCGGCAGCGTCTGGTAGGTGCCGTTACCGACGTTGACGATGTTTGCCTGGTTCCATGTCAGGTTTCCGCCGGTCGATACCGAGCCATGCCCCGTCGTTTGAAAGTCCGAGACGGCACCGATTATGTTGTTGCTGACCAGCACGTTGGATTGCTGAATGAGGCTGGCGTCATAGACACTGCCGCCGACGATGATGAGATCGTAGTTGTGGCCGAGTTCGTTGAGGTCGACGCTGTTGAACGAGGTGTTGGAGCCAGTCGATACAGCCGTGTGAACGCCTGACGAAGCCGCGATAATGACGTCGTTGTCGGAGACGAAGCTGACCTGGTTGATCCAGTTCATCATCAACAGATCGCCGGTAATCTGCGTCACCACATAGTAGGCCGGGAAGTCTGCGGGAGCTGCGGCCGGGGCGTGATCGGCGGTCGGATCGATGTGCTTGAACATCGCGATGTTGAAGCTCTGGTCAGGGCTTTGATTGGCCTGCCAGCCGCCGACCGACGTGCCGATGCTGTCGCTGCTGGATATGGCGTTGACCTGGACGATCGCGTGAATCGAGACGTGGTCGCCCATGACGGCCATCACGCTGGACGAAGCCCAGTTGTTGATCACCGTGGCAGAGTTGATGACGGTATTGCCGCCGGTCGTAATATTGACGCTCGGACTGACCGTTCCGTCGCCCCAGCCATGCATAAACTGGCCAGAGTCGGGCGCAACCGTTGTATTCAGCGGAGCGCTCGGGGTGCCTTGGGTCGTATCCTTGACCTTCAGGTAATCAACATAGTCCTCCATCTTGGGCGTATCGGCTTCGTTGATGAGCTTGCCGTTGAGGTAGGTGCCGTCGATGGAGGTGCCTTTTGTGGTGAAGATCTCCGCATCGCCATGGCCGTCGGCGCTGAAGCTGTCGAGCCGCGCAATCGCTGTGGTGACGAACTGCGCCATTTCGTGAGCGCTGCCGGGAAGCGTCAGATCGTTGATCGGACTGATGTTGGACGCTGCCTGGTGCAGCGCGTCCAGAAAACTGTTGTCCACCGGCGGCGGTGTGAACTTCAACCCGCTGCCACCGACGCTGACATAGTCGTCGTCTGAAAGGCGGATCTCCTGGTTGAGGATGAAGGCGATCGAGCCTGGCGGGTCGATCGTCGGCAGGTGGACCTGATCACCATCTTCATAAACATGAACTGCTCGCGGGAAGTAATGGTCTGGTGGTGAAATGTACTGGCTATCGGGAATGGGAACTTCCGGCGGCGCGAGGTGGACGTATGGCAATACCGAGGCCATTTCGATGCCCGGCTTGACCGGCAGATATGGCACGTAGGGATCGAAATCCTCCAGTTTGTGGGTGACGTCGACCTTGATGTTGACTGTCGGGCGATCGGGCTGCTGTTCATCAGTCTTGTGCGCTGCCCTGAACTCGTCATAGGCCAGCTTGAGACGGGCCTCTTCTCCCGACGTCTCAAACAAGCCGATGAAATGAACGATCGCCTCGGTGACCTTACCGAAATACGCGGTGTACATAGTATCGCCTCCGCCCGGAGTTCAGGCGCGGTGAGGCTGAGTACGGGCTCCACCGGCCATGGAAGGACTGCGCGGGGTCTCCGCGCAGTCCAGCTTGAGTGGTCTCGTATCTGACGAGGCCTCGGGAGTAGACGGTTACAGCGTTGTGTGGTCGGTAGAGGATTCGCCAGTCAGAATGTGGTGGTAGTCGCCACCCACCACGGTCATGTTGACCGTGTTGCCTTGCAGGTTTGCGCCCATCACGATCGACTGGTTGAACGAGCTCGGGTCGATAAGGGCGTCGGAATGCGCCGTGCTCGTGCCGGTGACGTATCCGTCATGGCCATTGTTCGAGCCCCAGGTGCCGCCGTCGCCGCCTGCTCCGCCGTCGCCGGCCGTCGCAATGCCGCCCGCTCCGCCGATGCCGCCTGCGCCAGCGAATGCAGTGCCGCCCAAGGCGTCGCCGCCATGGCCGTCAGCCCAGGCTCCGCTCAAGGCGCTGCCGCCGTTGCCGCCCCATGCCCCGGCGAGGCCGCCGGTGCTGGCGCCGCCAGTCGCATCGCCATTCGTCGCATGGCCGCCAGTGCCGTCGCCGCCACCGCCGCCGCCACCACCGTTACCAGCGCCCGTGCCCGAGCCGGAGCCCGTGCCGGAGCCGGTGCCAGTGCCCGTGCCAGCGCCGCCAGCCGAAGCAGCTCCGCCGCCAGTTGCATCAGCTGCGCCGCTAGCCACATCGGCTGCGCCAGTCGTCGCCGTGGACGGGCCGACTCCGCCGCCGCCGCCGCCACCGCCGCCATCGCCGGTGTTGCCGGAATTGCCGCCATCACCATTGGCATCGCCGCCAGCGCCGAAATTCAGGATCGGCAGGATGGGTACGAACGCGTCGATGCCGTTACCGCCATCGCCAGTAGCATTGCCACCTTCCGAATGGCCGCTGTCGCCACCCGACGAGCCGTCTCCGGCGTCGCCGTTATGAGCCGTGGCGTCACTGGTGTTGGCCTTGGCATCGCCGGTTTCGGACTTGGCATCGCCACCTTCGGCCTTGGAGTCGCCGCCAAGACCCGCACCCAAGCCGACACCCAGGCCGAGGCCGAGACCGAGGCCGAGGCCCGTGCCTGCGCCACCATTGCCGCCGTCGCCGCCTTCGCCCTTGCCGCCGTCGGCTACGTTTTTGGCATCGCCGCCGTCGCTTTCGCCGCCATTGGCCTTGACGTCGCCCGTGGCGTCGCCGCCGTTAGCACTGCTGGTTGCAATACCGCCATTGCCGTCGCCGCCATCGGCCTTGCCGCCCTTGGCGTCGCCGCCATTGCCGCCGTCGCCGCCATCGGCCTTGGCATTGCCGCCAATGCCGCCGCCGCCGCCGGATACGACGCCGTCACCGGATGTTGCGTGGCCGCCCTTGGCGTCCATGGTCTGGGTAAATGGTGCGTTGTTTGAGACGGTTGCGTTCGACAGCGTGTCGTTGTCCGACAGTTTGGCACTTTGGTTCATGACGAAGGCATTGTTGTTGCCTCCGCCGTTCATCGAATTGTTGAGAACGTCGTTGAAATTTACCTCATCGCCGGTGTGGTAGCTGATGGTGCCGTCCTTGGTGAACAGCAGATCATGAATGGTGCCACCAGTGTTGTTGATGTCGGCAAAGCGGTTGTCGGAATGATCGTCGTGGCCGAGGCCTTCAGCCTGAAGGTCGACCTTGACGCCGACGTCGACGTTGACCTTGGTCTCGTTCTTGTTTTCGTTGGAGTTCTTGTTTTCGGACTCGTTTTTATTTTCGTTCTCAGATTTGGTTTCGTTCTTATTCTCGTTCTTGTTTTCCGATTCGTTGCTATTTTCGTTTTCGTTGCTGTTGTACGCGTCGTTAGTATTGTTGCTCGTATTATCGTTTCCGTTCGTATTGTCTGTTGTATTGGTATTTTCATTACTGTTGGAGTTGTCGCCGTCTTTGCTGTGCGGATCGTACTCGTTCCCTGCATATTGCAGGCCAAACGGATTCAGAGTGTTGGAATTGCGATCAGACATCGTCTTGTCCTCGGTTGGGACCGCGATAGCTGGACCGTTTTCATCTTTCACACGGTCATGGGCTTCACGCGGACGCTTTGCCAATTTGCATTTGCTGAGATTGTTTGGATCGTCATGCCCAGGGGACTACTGGCTGAAGATCCTGCATCGTGTCTGAATGGCCGAGTACCTCCCTGGCTGTGCCTGGGATGGCGGTCGGAATCTTCACAATGCCGTGAACATCTTGCCCTTTTAAACGGCCCCCGATGTCCAATGTTGAAGCCCCGTATGCGCCACGCCCATGCTGATGGAACCGGTGAAGTCTCTCGCTGTGGCCTGAGAATTGTAAGCTAGCAGTTCGCGCTAGGCAGTTCGGTGGATCGTGCCGAGCATTGCCTGTGATGATCTAGATATAGCAGCGTGGGTGCTCACTCATATATTAGGCAGATGCCATATATGTAGAATTGCGAAGCATTTTCAGAAGCGGGCAGTGGGGCGGGAAATCTTGCGCGAGGCTCGGCTCGGCAATGCCAATAGCTCGTATGACGGCTTCCATCGCCAGCCCGCAGTTCCGGCACGATAGCTCAAACGTGCTGGGGGAGCCCCCCAAGAGGAGTAGGCCGTAGCTCGCTATAGCCCGTCTTGCTTATACCGAACCGTTAACGGCAGGTGTATGGTTGCTGAATGAGGCCCCATGATGCGGCTAGTGGGGATGTTGCGTGTTTACGAACAGTGGGCGGGAGAACTCATGTATCGGGTGGCAATTCCCAGCGCGCGCCGCGCTGGCGGAGCAGATGGCTCCGCGCAGAAAGCCTGCAAGACATTGCTGATCGTTGCTCCTGACGATTTCGTGTCGGAGAGCCTGGTCTTTGCAATCGAGCGGGAGTTCCCTTGGGTCGTTGTGGAGCAGGTGCCCACCTTGGCGGAGGCCTGCGCGCGCCGAGACTTCCCAGTGGCGCTGATCCTGCTTGAGGCCGGGCAGTTGCCGGCGGTGGCCGGACATTCCGAGCAATTGATGCAGATGCATCCGGGCGCGCAGATCATGCTGATCCAGGAAGACGGGCAGCAACAAGTCTTGATCCGTGATGTGGTCGCAGTGCGAAACATGCGCGGCGTGCTGCCCATGAACCTGAAGCTCGACGTCTGGCTGTCGGTGGTCAGGCTGGTGCTGCGGGGCGGGGAGTATTTCCCGCTGTCGCTGTTCGAGCCGATCATGGGGCAAAAGTGGGGAGCGGTTGCGGCCGACATCGAAGAGCCGGCCAAGGCAAACCGCCAGCAAGAGAGCGATCCCGACGATTTCGACGAGCTGACGGACCGCGAATTGCAAATCCTGGGCATGGTCGCCCGAGGCTTGCAAAACAAGCTGATTGCCGCCGCACTCGGGCTTTCCGAACACACGGTCAAGATCCACCTTCACAACATCATCACCAAGCTTGGCGCCCACAATCGCACCGAAGCAGCGGCGATCTATCATGGGCGGCGGGACGCGGTCAGCGGGCGAGGTGCAAGCACTTCGGCTGTTTCGCCGACCCAACTGCCGTTGGCATGAGACGGCAATGCCGCGCTTCCAGGATGTCCTGCTCACCGTTGGCCAGCTCAACTACACCTGGACCAACACTGAGAGCCTGCTCATCTACCTGATCGCCGGTCTGGCCAAGGTCGACAAGGAGACAGCGATCATCATCTTCCTGACGCTGAATACGACGCGCGCCCGGCTCGACCTCGTCGAACGCCTCGCCAAGATGGCGAAGACGCCCCAGGCCTGCCGGGACGCGATACTTTCGGTGACTGATCAGCTGACGCACCAAGGCAAGCTGCGCAACAAATACAGCCACTGCATCTATTCGTTCGACGAGACTGGTACCCGTGCCAGCACCCAGCTCATGCGCATCTTCGACAGCAAGGATGCCGTTCGATACGGCAAGCTTGAGGAACTCGACGACAATGAGATGCATCGCATCGGCGCATCGATCGAGGCGATCAGGGACATCAACTTGCAAATATGGAAGATCGTCGAGGACAATGCGTTTCCGCATTGAATTGGGGCGTGCGCCCGCAGGCGCATCACAATGGCGGATTGTGGTTACTCCAAATTGGGCATGCCCGGGCACCCTGAAGCTAGCTTCTCGCTGATTTCAAATCCGCGTATTCTTGAAGTGATGTTTCCAATGGCGGAAACACTCACACCATAGCGCCAGTTTGGGGACGGGCGCATTTTTTCCCTTAGGAGGAAGAAATGACGACGTACCCAATCTGCGCGAGCAGGATCAGGACGATTCTGCTGGTATCTTCAGCATTCGCGGCCATCGGCCTCAGCGCTCCGGCGTCGGCCCAGAACAGCATCCGTCCGCGGATGACGGCCGCGCAATGCCAGCCCCTCACTCAAGGCAACTACAAGCTCTGCTGCATCGCGATCAATCGCGGCAGCATCTTGTCGTCTAACCAGTTGGCGCAATGCCCGCCGATAACCACTTCGCTGATCTCCTCGGTGTTGGTTGGCAGCGACCACAATGGCGCCAACGGTCGCAGCAGCGGCAGTGACCGCAATGGCTCCAATGGACGCTCCGGCGGATCTGGTGGCTCCGGTGGCGCCGGCGGCAGTAGCTCCAGTGGTGGGAGTGGTGGAGCAGGTGGCGGCGGTTCCGGTGGAGCCGGCGGTGGTGCTGGTGGCGGATCCGGTGGCGGCGGAGGCGGGGGCTCCGGCGGCGGTGGCAATGGCGGAGGCGACGGTGGCGGAGGAGGCGGCAGCTCCGCTGGCGGTGGTAACGGCGGCGGCGCAGGTGGGGGCGGAGGCGGCAGCTCCGCTGGCGGTGGCAATGGCGGCGGCGCAGGGGGTGGCGGCGGCGGCAGCACCGGCGGCGGCGGTAATGGTGGAGGTGCAGGGGGTGGCACCGGCGGTGGCGGGGCCAGTAGCTCCGGTGGCGGTGGCGCTGGTGGTGGTTCCGGCGGCGGTTCCGGTGGGGCAGGTGGTGGTTCTGGTGGCGGCGCTGGGGGTGGCGCTGGCGGTGGCGGCAAAGGCGGTTAATTTTCGCCGCAAATAGGTTGGGTGGGGGCGAGGGCGCCGGGTGGCATCCAGATTGGTTGCCGCCCGGTGAGCGTTGGAACGGCCGCAGCCGCCTTTTCAGCTATTTCGAAATCGCCTGATAGCGGTCGTCCGAGAAGGTCGTGCCCATGACGAGGCCCTTGATCCGGGCGCTGACGCCGACCTTGCGGACTTCCTGAAACATCAAGATGAACGGCGAGGTGTCGGTGTGCACCTTCTGGATCGCCTCATACATCGCCTTGCGCTTGCCCGTATCCTGTTCGCGCACGGCGGCCATGGCATCCGGCGACAGCTTGCCGGCGTTCCAGCCGAAACGGTCGGCGAGGCTGTCGGAACCGTCAGGCGCATCCTGCTTGTTGACGGCGAACGCCTTGGCGTTGGAATGCGGGTCGGGATAATCGGGTCCCCATAAGCCAAGCCAGATGTCGAGGTCGTGATTGCGGTAGCGGTCGAGCCATTCGCGGCCGCCGACGATCTGCAGGTTGAGATGCACGCCAGCCTGCGCCATGGATGCCTGGATCGCCTTGGCGAAGTCGGTGAAAGGCAGCGTGTCCCAGACCACCATGTCGAGCGAGAACTCGCCGCTGACGCCGCCTTCAGTCAGCAATGCCTTTGCTTTTTCAATGTCGAAGGTGAATGGCTTGTAGGAAATGGCGCCGAGAAAACCGTTGGGCACCAGCGTCTGGTGCACTTCCATGGTGCCGCGCGAGATGGTGTCGACGATGCCCTGGTAGTCGACGAGGTATTTCATCGCCTCGACCACCTTGGGATTGGCCAGATACTGGTTCCGGACGTTCAGCCCCATATAGTAGATGTTGCCCGAGCGACCGTTGACGATGGCAAGGTTCGGGTCGCTGGCAATGCTGTCGAAATCGTTCGGTCCCAGCCTGTTGGCGATGTCGACTTCACCCGCCTGGAGCAATCTGCGCTGTTCCGCGCTCTCGGCGACATGGCGGATGAGGATGCTGTCGATCTTGGGTGTCGCTCCCCAGTAATTGTCGTTGCGTTTGAGCAGGATCGACTCTTTCGGCTGCCATTTGCTGAGCACGAATGGCCCGGAGCCTGCGGAATTGTCCGACTTCAGCCATTCATTGCCGAAGTCGCCCTCTATTTCATGCTGCTTGACCAGCTTGCTGTCGACGATGCCGCCGATATAGGACGACAGGCAGTAAAACAGGAAGCTCGGCGCATAGGTGTCGGCGATCTCGATGACCAGGGTCTGGTCGTCGAGGGCCCTGATGCGGTCGTCGACATTGTCTGGCGAAAAGCCGAACTGGCCGATGATGAAGGCCGAGCGCGACTTGAGGTGAACCACCCGCCTGAGCGAGAATTCGGCGTCCCACGCCGTCACCGGATTGCCCGAGGCGAAGCGTGCCTTCGGGTTCATCTTGAAGGTGAAGGTCTTGCCGTCGGGCGAAATCGTCCAGCTCTCGGCGAGCACGCCGATGATCTTGGTGGGATCGTTGACGTCGAAGCTGACCAGCGACTGATAGATCTGGCTGCTGGTGAGAACGCCGCCGACCTCGCCGACCTCGCCGGGGTCGAGCGTCATGACATCGTCGATGGCGTCGGCGACGATGAGGGTATTTGCCGGCGTGTTCGCAAAGGCGACGGAGACGGCAAGAACCGCGCCGACCATCGCTGCGGCCATCGCCTTGAGCAAACGCATGCCTTCGTCCCTTCATGAGCCGTCTTGCTGCGGCCCATATCATCGGCACTGCGGCGTCGATCAGAAAATCGTCGCAAAGCGCTGATTTGTGAAGGGGTTATATTCTTTATTCTGAATATGGACATGCGACTTGATCGGAGGAATGGAATTTCGCTCAATTGGCATTTTTGCGCATGGATTTCCGTTCTTGGCGCTAATTTAGGGCTCGCTTGCCGTGTCCGTCGGTCCTTGTTGGATTATAAATGTGGTCGCTGCCTGTTTTTAGAATCTTTTTCCTGGAGTTGTCCGATGCGTTTTTCTCTGTTTGCCGCAGTTATTACTGCCGGCTTGGCCTTGGCCACGGGCGCCCAGGCGGAACGCCTGACTGACCAACCGCTGGTTGATGCCGCTTGGCTGAAGTCGAACCTCGGCAATAAGAGCCTCGTTGTGCTCGACGTTCGCGACGCGGCCAAGGATGGCAACAACCCCTATGCCAAGGGCCATGTGCCTGGTGCGGTCAGCGCGCCTTATTCGACTGCCGGCTGGCGTGCAGAGGTGAACGGCGTGCCAGGCATGCTGCCGCCGCTGGAGACGATCACCAAGACTATCGGCGCGCTGGGCGTGAGCAATGACAGCCATGTGGTGATCGTGCCGCAGGGTACGGACTCGTCCGAATTCGGCGCTGCGACCCGCGTCTACTGGACCTTCAAGGTGCTTGGCCACGACGCGGTGTCGATCCTGAACGGCGGCGAGCGCGCTTGGGAAGTAGCCGGTGGCGAGGTTTCGACCGAAGCGGCCACGCCGGTTGTTGCCGCCTTCAATGGCGAGCTTAAGACAGAACTTTTGGCGACCACCGCCGACGTTGAAAAGGCGCGCGCCGATGGCACCAAGCTGATCGACGGCCGCCCGGCAGCGCAGTTCCGCGGCGAGGCCAAGAGCCCGGTCGTCCGCGTTCCCGGCACCATTCCAGGCGCTGCCAATCTCGAAAACACCAAGCTCTACGACGCCGACAAGGCTTCCTTCGCCTCCAAGGACGCAGTCGCTGCCCTTTCCAAGGGCGTTGGCCTCGGCACCGATGAGAAGAACATTGCCTTCTGCAACACCGGCCACTGGGCTTCGGTGGTCTGGTTCGGCCTGAGCGAGATCGAAGGCAACAAGAACACCAAGATGTATGACGGCTCGATGGCCGAGTGGGCTGCCGATCCGGCACGCCCGGTGCAGCCCGGCTCTTGATCGCCGGCGAGCGCAGGTCCGACACTAGAGATGTCCAGGAGCGATCCTGGACATCTTTCGTTGAACGGGCGATGCATGTTCTCATTCAAATTGCGACTGAATTGAAATGACCCAGATTGCTGCAACCGCGCCTGCCTCTGCCGCGCCGGTTTATCTCGACAAGGGCCCCGTCATCTTTGTGGCGGTGGCGCTTGTGCTTGGAGCGCCTGCCATCGGCGAGGCGATCAGCCCCCGCCAGGCAGTGCTGTTTGTCATCGGAGGCCTGTTGGGCCTGACGCTGTACCACGCCTCCTTCGGCTTCACTGGCGGCTGGCGGCGTTTCGTCGTCGAAAAGCGTGGCAATGCGATCCGCGCGCAGATGCTGATGATCGCTGCTGCTTCGGTGGTCTTCATCCCGCTTCTGGCGCTCGGCAGCGCCAACGGCCAGCCACTGGTCGGAGCCTTCGCGCCGGTCGGCGTGTCGGTACTGGTGGGGGCTGCGATGTTCGGCCTTGGCATGCAACTCGGCGGCGGCTGCGGCTCGGGCACGCTGTTCACCGTCGGCGGCGGCAGCTCGCGCATGCTTGTCACGCTCATCTTCTTCATCGTCGGTGCCGTCATCGGCACGGCACATCTGCCGTGGTGGCTGGCCCTGCCATCGCTGCCCGAGATCAGCCTCGGCAAGACGCTCGGTGTGCCGGGCGGGGTGATCGTCACGCTCGTAGGCCTTGGTGCTGTGGCCGCGGCGACCGTTCTGGTCGAGCGCCGCGCCCATGGCGGTATCGAAAAGACCAAGCCGGCGCCGCGCAGCGGGCTTGCCCGGCTGTTGCATGGTCCGTGGCCGCTCGTTGGCGCAGGGCTTGCTCTTGCCGGGCTCAACATTGCGACGCTTTTGACTGCTGGCCATCCCTGGTCTGTCACCTTCGGCTTTGGCTTGTGGGGCGCGAAGGTGGCGCAGGCGGTTGGCGTCCCGGTCGAAACCTGGGCGTTCTGGAACTGGCCCGGACCGGCAAAGGCGCTAGGCTCCAGCGTGCTCGCCGACGTCACCTCGGTGATGAATTTCGGCATCATCCTGGGCGCTGCCCTTGCCGCAGGCTTGGCCGGAAAATTCGCGCCCAAGGTCAAGGTGCCGTTGGCCTCGTTCCTCGCTGCCGCCATCGGTGGCGTTTTGATGGGCTACGGCGCACGGCTGTCCTTCGGCTGCAATGTCGGCGCGCTGTTTTCCGGCATCGCCTCGGGCAGCGTGCATGGCTGGCTGTGGTTTGCCTCGGCGTTTTTGGGCAGTCTCGGTGGCGTGGCGCTGCGCCCGCTGTTTGGCCTCGATGGGTTCAAGACGAAATGAGCACGCGCAACACGCTTCTCTTCGGCACGGCTTTCCTCGCCGCCACATCGGCCATCGCCGCCGATCATTATCGCTTCGCGGCGGCACCCAAGCCCGTGCCGGCCGCCAGCGCACCGGCAACGCCCTGTTCTGCCGGGTCGCCTTGTGCTGCTGGATCGCCTTGCTCGGCAGCATCGCCATGCGCCGCATCTGCACCCTGTTCGGCGGCGTCTCCGTGTGCGGCGGCGTCCGCGCCTTGCGCGGCAGCTTCGCCCTGTTCGGCTGCACCCGCGCCATGCGCGGCGATGGCACCGTGCGCTGCGGCTTCGCCTTGTGCCGCAGCACCCGCCGCTTCGCCTTGCGCGGCCCAGCCGCAATAGCGCAAGCTGGCGCAAGGAGACCTGAGATGGACGAGGCAAAAGCAGATGCGGTGCGCCAGGCGCTGTTTTGCGAGCAGGTGCTGGCGAAGTCTGGCAGCAACGTCCTGCTCGAGACGCTGCGCGAGGCCAAGTCCGTTGCCGTCTGGGAACATTTTCCATCAGGCGATGTGTTCGATACCGAGACAGGCGCGCAGTGGTATTATCACAGCCATCCGCCGGCCGAGGGCCAGACCGAACATGGCCATTTCCATTGCTTCGTCAGGCCCGAGGGCGTTAACGGGCCTATCCATCACCTGGTTGCCGTCGGTGTCGATGCCTATGGCCGGCTGCTGCGACTGTTCACGGTCAACCAGTGGGTTGTCGGCGATAACTGGCTGGATGCGGAGGCGACGATCGAACTGTTGCCGCGCTTCGACCTGCATTTCGCCAGGCCGTCCTATCTGGTCAATCGCTGGCTGAGTACGGTGCTTGCGCTTTATTCCGAAGAAATCGGGACGTTGATCCGCGAAAGAGACCGGGTGCTCGCCGCCCACCGGCCTGAAAATCACGCTCCAGCGCACGACGACCGCACGCTGGAGGTGACGTCCGAACTTGGCGTTGACCTTCGCCAGATGGCCGCCCGCTTCGGCGTCTGATGGCTGTTATCCGCGCAGGATGATCCGCATTGCCTCGTCGACCACCGGGTGCAGCCCGCTGGCGTAGAAAGACAGCCGGTTGCCAGCGCCGGCATTGCTGGTCATGGCGATCGTCAGGTCCGACTTGGGCTCATGCTGCATGACGGTGACGTAACCTGGAATGCTGCCCTGATGACCAAAGACCAAGCGGTCGGCATAGCTGCTCATGAACAGGCCGGCACCGGTCTCGCGCATGCGCGTTCCCGGAAAGCTGACCGCGATGCGGGATTCGCTCATCTCGCGGAACAGGGGTGCGGGCAGCAGCCGACCGGAAAACAGCGCCCGCATGAAATTCACCATGTCGGTCGGCGTTGAAACCATGTCGCCGCAGCCATAAGCGCCCGAGAAGGGGAAGCTTTCCGAAGAATCCTGCAACTCGTCGGAGTAGGGTAGCACGCCGTCCATGCGCCACATCTCGCCGCCCTCAGAGAGGCCAGTCGCGGCGTCGGGTGCGGGTTTCGGGCGGTGGTAGTAGCCACGCACCATGCGCTCGGTGGGGAAACTTTCCGTCGCCGGTGACCAGGTGTCCTTGAGGCCAAGCGGTTCGAGTACTTTTCGCCTGACATACTCGCCGAGGCTGAGGCCCGAGGCGGCTTCGATCAGCATGCCGGCCAGCACATAGCCGGTGTTGTTGTATACGGCAGGACCGCCCGGTGCTGTCTGGCCGCCGACGCTGAAGGCGAGGTCGACAAGCTTGGCCGGCGTCCACACCAAGGTTGGGTCCATTGGAATGTCGTATTCAAACTCCGGCAGGCCGCCGCGATGATTGACCAGCTGGCGCACCGATATCTCGCTGGCGCGCGGCAGATCGGGGAACCAGGCCGCAAACGGGCCGCCGAGATCGACCTTGCCTTCCTCGGCAAGCTTCATCAGGGCTGCGGCGACAAAGGTCTTGGTGCAACTGCCGATCTTGAACAGTTGGTCTGGCGTGACGGGCAGATTGCGCGGCCTATCCGACAGGCCTGTCGTGACGGTAACAACCTCGCCGTCGCCAAGGGCGAAGGCAAGGGAAGCACCTACCGCGCCATCGGTGCGGTAGGTTTCAAGCAGACGGTTCAGGTCTTCGAGCATGACTGTCTGCCTTCCTCGTATTTTGTCTTATTCGGCGATGTCGACAGCAGCAAAATTCTGCCGGCCGAACGGATCCATCACATAGTTGAGCACGCTCTTGCGGACCGGGATCGAGACGACCGAGTGGGCGATCGGGGCCTCGGGCACCTCGGCCTTCAGGATCGCCTGCGCCTTGCGATAGATCTCTGCGCGTTTCTCGGGGTCGGCGGTGACGCGGCCTGCTTCGAGCAGCTTGTCGAACTCCTCGTTGCACCAGCGCGAGCGGTTCGAGCCACCCTTCACCCCGTCGCAGGCGAAGGAGAAGGAGAGCATGTTGTCGGGGTCGCCATTGTCGCTCGAGCCGCCGAGCAGGTAGGCGTCGTGCTCGCCCTTGCCGGTGCGGGTGAGGTACTCGCCCCACTCGAAGGTGACGACCTCCGACTTGACGCCGACCGCGGCCCAGTCGGCCTGGATCATCTCGGCCATGCGGCGGGCATTGGGGTTGTAGGGGCGCGACACCGGCATCGCCCACAGCTTGATATTGGTGCCGGCATCCAGGCCTGCTTCCTGAAGAAGCTTCTTGGCGCCTTCGGGGTCGTAGTCGATTGCCGCGTCCGTAACCGCGCCAAGCTGCATGGGCGGCACGACGGAGCCGGCAAGGCTGCCGGCGCCCTGATAGACCGCCTCGACGATCGCCTGGCGGTTGATCGCCTTGGCAAGGGCAGTGCGCACGCGCACGTCGCCCAGCGGTTTGTGCTCGGTGTTGAAGCCGACCGAGCCGATGTTCTGGCCCGGCTGGCTGAGGATGTCGACGTCGGGATTGTCCTTGAGCTCGGCAAGGGCGGCAGCCGGCGGCGGGGCGGCCACCTGGCACTCGTTGGCCTTGACGCGGGTGACGCGGACGACAGGTTCGGGCGTGATCGCGAAGATAAGCGTGTCGATCTTCGGCGCGCCGTTCCAGTAGTCCTTGTTGGCGGAATAGCGGATCTGCGCGTCCTGCTGGTAGGCCTGGAGCACGAAGGGGCCGGTACCGACCGGCTTCTGGTCGATGACTTCGGGCGTGCCGGCAGCAACCATCTTTTCGGTCTGCTCGAGCGACAGGATCGAGAGATAGTCGAGCGCGATGCCGGGCAGGAAGGTGACGTTCGCCGTCGGTAGCGTGAAGCGCACCGTGTAGTCGTCGACCTTCTCGATGTTTGCAATCATCGAGCCCATGCCGAGGCCGTTGAAATACTCATACGAGGCGTTGCCGAGCTTGTAGTACGGGTTGCTGGAGTCGCGCTGGCGATTGAAGGTGTAGAGCACGTCGTCGGCGTTGAAGTCGCGCGACGGGGTGAAGGTCTCGTTGGAGTGGAACTTGACGCCCTTGCGGAGATGGAAGGTGTAGACCTTGCCGTCTTCGGAAACGTCCCACTTCTCCGCGAGAGCGGGTCCGACTTCAGTTGTGCCGGGCTTGAACTCGACGAGGCGATTGAAAATCGTCTTGGCTGCCGCATCCATGGTGGAGTCGGCGACGGTGAGCATCGGGTTGAAGGTCTCGGGGCTGGCCTCCGAGCAGTAAACCAGCGTCTTGGCGTAGGCCTGTCCGCCGAACAGCATGGTCGAGGCGACAAGCGCCGTCCGCAGAATCATGGCTGAAGATGTCATTGCAATCGCTCCCATTTTTGATTGTCGATGCTGACGTTCGCCGGTTCTCCTCCCGCCACGCCAGCCTTACGTCTTCTGAGGTCTACGTGCTCATGGCGTGCTCGGCGCGCGCGTTGGCCGATTGCACGAAACGATCCGGCGCGAGCGCGCCATAGGTCACGCCGAGTTGGACAAGGTCAGCAGGCAGCGGCTCACCGCGCATCAAGGCCGAGCCGAGGCGCGCGAGTGTCAGCGATACCTGGAAACCGTAGCCGCCCTGGCCGCCGAGCCAGAAGAAGCCGGGCAGGCGCGGATCGAAGCCCGCCACCGGCGTACGATCGGGCGAGAATGTGCGCAGGCCAGCCCATGGCGTCGAGGGACGGCCGACATTCAGGCCTGTCGCCTCCTCGATGTTGTAGGCGGCGGTCGCGACGTCGATGTCTTCGGGATAGGCGTCGCAAGGCTCGCTATCGGTCTCGTCGGCGAGCGAGCCGATCAGACGGCTGGCGTCCGGCTTGAAATAGAAGCGCTCGTGCAGGTCGACGACCAGCGGCCAGTTGCGGACGTCGGTGCCTGCGGGCGGGTCGAACAGGAAGGCGGTGCGCCGCTTGGGCGCGAAGCCCAGTCCGGACAAGCCAGCACGTTCAGCGATGACGTCGACCCAGGCGCCGGCGGCATTGACGACGATGTCGGCGTCGTAGACGCCTGAAGTGGTCGTGACACTGAAGCCGTTGGCGCCACGCGAAATCTCCAGCACTTCCGCGCCGGTGACGACACTGCCGCCAGCAGCCTTGAGCGCTGATGCCTGGGCCTGGACCATCTTGCCGGTATCGATATCGACCGCGCCGGGTTCGTAGACCGCGCCGCAGGTCCGTTCCGCTGCGATGGCCGGAACCATGGCCTCGACCTCGTCCGGCGACAGTCGCCGCACACTTGGCACCAAGGCCTTTTGTTCCTCGGCCAACTGGTCGATGGCATCGGTGTCTTCGGGGCCGCCGAAATGCAAGGCGCCTCTGACATGCTCGACGAAGCCGCCGTCGATGATGGCCTGCCGGCTCGCCACCGAAAGCGCACGCACGGTCGCGTTGCCATAGGTCTCGGAAAACAGGGCGGCGGAGCGTCCGCTGGCGTGATAGCCGAGCTGGGTTTCGCGTTCGATCACGGTGACCTCAGCCCATTGCTGGACGGCGGCTGCGAGCGAGAGGCCGGCGATGCCTCCACCAATGACGATGACTTTTTGGGTGCGGGATTTGGAATGCATGGCCATTCGTAAAATCATTTTCTGATGCAGTCAATATTTAGCGGATAGGAAAAATGTTGGCGAATCTTGCGGCGCAGAGGGAGTTAGAATAGCTAATGAATCACGGGTGATGGAGATAGCCATGTCGGAACAACCGAATCTCGGCGACTGCCTGCGAAATCTGAGAAAGCAGCATGGCTGGACGCTTCAGGACGTCAGCCATCTTACCGGCGTGGCGGTGTCGACGCTGTCGAAGGTCGAAAACGACCAGATGTCGCTGACCTATGACAAGCTGCTGCAGATATGCGGCGGCCTTGGCATCCACGTCACCGAGCTGTTGAGCGGGGATTCCAAGCTGCCTTCGGCGCGCACCCGGCGCTCGGTCACATCGAAGGCAACGACGCTGCGCCAGCTGACGCGCAACTATGACTACTACTATCTCGCCACCGATCTGGTGCGGAAGCGCATGGTGCCGATCGTCGCCGATGCCCGGGCGCGCACGCTGGAGCAATTCGGCCCGCTGACAAAGCATGCCGGCGAGGAATTCCTGTTCGTGCTGAAAGGCGAGATCGAGGTCCACACCGAGCAATATGCGCCGGTGCGGCTCAAGCAAGGCGAAAGCGTCTACATCGATTCCACCATGGGCCACGCCTATCTCTCGGTGGGCGAGGGCGACGCCGAGATGCTGTGCGTCTGCTCGGGCGACGAACCCGATATGGAAATGACGCTCATCAACCTCAACGACGAAGAGAAGGTCGAGGCCTAAGCGACCCGGCGGCCTTCACGCCAGACGGTGCGAACGACGGGCACATGCTCGTCGACCCGTACGCGCACCAGATCGCCCCTACGTCCGGCCTCGATGACGCCACGGTCGGTGAGGCCGACGGCATCGGCCGGGTTCTTCGACACCATCGCCATCGCCTGCGGCAACGAGATGCCTTCAACGACTTCGCCGAGGAAAAAGGCCGACTGGATCAGGCTGAAGGGGATGTAGTCCGACGACAGGATGTCGAGCAGGCCGTGCTCGGCAAGGGCGCGAGCGGAGACATTGCCCGAATGCGAGGCGCCACGCATCACGTTGGGCGCGCCCATCAAGACGCCGAGCCCGGCCCCCTTGGATGCATTGGCGGCTTCGAGCGTGGTCGGGAATTCAGCGACGCGAATGCCTTGGGCGATCGCTTCGTCGACATGGGCCGTGGTGGCGTCGTCATGGCTCGCCAAAACGATGCCGCGCGCATGGCAGGCGGCCGAGATGACATCGCGGTTCGGCCTGGAGTTGCGGGCGGAATCGCCCATGCGCTTGTCGCAGAAGGCCTGGAATTCGACGTCGTTCAGCTTCAGCTTGCGCTGGTAGTAATAGGCGTAGGTTTCGAGGTCGACGAACTGGCGCTGGCCCGGTGCGTGATCCATCAGCGAGGCCATCTTGACGCGGTCGTCGCCGTCGAAAACCGCGAAGCTGTCCTGGCAGTCGCCGGCCGAGACTTCGCAGCGCAGATGGATGAAGTGGTCGGCACGGACGCGGTCGGCGCGCACGCTGTCTTCGATCGCATCGGCGAGCAGGCGCATGTCGGTGGAGGTCATGTCGGCGTCTTCGTCCATGCCGACGCGCAGGGCGTCGAAGACGGTGGTGATGCCGGCGGAGGCTACCTGGGCGTCGTGTGCCAAAACGGCGGCAATGGGGTTCCAGCGCACGCGGGGGCGTGGCGCGTAGTGGCCTTCGAGATGGTCGGTGTGGAGTTCGACCAGGCCGGGAATGACGAAGTCGCCGCCCATGTCCTCGCCAACGGCGCTCGGACCGGTGGAGATTTCGGCGATCTTGCCGTCGCGCACGACGATCGAACCGTCGACGACGGTGTCGGCCAGAACCAGGCGGGCGTTTCTCAAGACAAGGTCGGTCATCTCAGGCGGTCTTTCTTTCGGCTTGATTGCCCAGCGCGCTATAGGCCCGCACCTCGAACGGCGCGCCCGACGAAGGCTCGACAAACAGCGCCAGCCCGTCGACCGGCACAGGCTTGTCGAGCACGTTGCCCAGGCATTCCTCGATTGCGGCGCGTACGCGCGGTGCCTCCTCGGCCGCCACGCGGCCGGTCAGCGTCATGTGGAAACGGAAGGTGTCGAACACGTAGGGGTAGCCCCACCGGCTGAGGTTGCTGTGTTCCTGCGGCGACAGAGATTCAGGATTGCGGCGGGAGATCTCGGCGTCGCTCAACGGCGCACGGAAAGGCTCGAACGCCCTCACCACATCGCCTGCGAAGAGGTCGAGTTCGGGCAGGGGCTCCGCCGGGATCAGGGCGAAAAAGCCGTCGATCTGCGCGAGCTTCAGGCGCGGGATATCGAAGGGCGTAGCGTCGCTTGCGAAAGTTGAAACCGCGTCGATGAGCTCCGCCTCGGAAACACCGTCGGCAAGGCGGAACGGGGCCTTGAGCGTGGCATGGAAGCCGTAGCGGCGGGCTGCGGCCGCGTGGAACGCGACTTCCGCTGCCGACAATTCGCCGAAGGCCTTGGCGGGGGTCGCAACACCGCCAAACGCATCGCGCCCGAGCCAGCCGGCCGCGATGCGGCACAGCGGGTCGTCACGTTCGGGCGTGAAGTAGATGGCGTAGCGCATGGCGCGAAGTCCCCAGGGCGATTGCCCGATAGATGATTTGCGTGACAGTTTGACGAAGTAGTGGCCGACTTCTCAAGATTTGCAATGGCCGGCCGCAGATGTTCAGTGGCTGGCCTTCCCGCCGATCAGGCGCTGGCGCAATGCGGTGGAAATATTGTCGAAGATGAACACCACAATCAGGATCAAGAGCACCATATAGGCGACGTTTGCCCAGTTGGAATTGGTGCGCATCGCTTCCCAAAGCTTGAGGCCGATGCCGCCGGCGCCGACCGCGCCGATGATGGTGGCCGAGCGCGTGTTCGATTCCCAGAAATAGAGCGACTGGCTGATCAGTACCGGCAGCACCTGCGGCACCACGCCATAACGCTGGACGGATGCCGGTGAGGCGCCGACCGAACGCATGCCTTCGCGCTGCTTGTCGTCGATGTTTTCCAGCGCCTCGGAGTAAAGCTTGCCGAAGGTGCCGGTGTCGGTGAAAAAGATTGCCGACATGCCGGCAATGGGGCCGGGGCCGAAGGCGCGGGTGAAAAACAGAGCCCAGATCAGCATGTCGACCGAGCGCAGGAAGTCGAAGAAACGCTTGGCGACCTGGTTGACGAGGCGGTTGCGCGTGATGTTGCGGGCCGCAAGGAAGGCCAGCGGGAAGGCGAGCACGCTGGCAAACAGCGTTCCGACGAAGGCCATGACGATGGTCTGCAAAAGCTTCACCCAGACGTCGCCATGCTGCCATTCGGAGTTGTTGACGATGTTGTCCCAGGCAAGGGCGGCATTCGACATTTTGGGATCGATGCGCGCGTCGGACATGACCAGCGACAGGACCTCGCTCGTCGACTTGCCCCAGTAGGGCGAATTGGCGTCGAAGACAAAATTCTGCCAGCCAAGGAAGCGGTGGCGGATCTTGACGTCGTCGGCGTTGATCTGGACGCTGCCGGCAAAGCCGAAATCGACAACGATTTTTTCGCCCGGCGCCTTCTGCGTCGCCCAGGCGGGCAGGGTGCCGACGACGGCGATGCTGGTCTCGGGCACGACTGCGACTTCGAGCGTTTCTGCGCCGTACGTCACCGTCACGCTGGTCGGAGTGACATCGACCGTGTTGTTGCGGCCGATATGGGCTCTGACGCGGCTGGCCGATGCCTTGTTGGCGGCAGGTGCCGCCGCTGCTGCTGCGGGCTGGTCGAAGCTCAGCCATTCAGGATGCCGGTCGGCGCGGTAGGACGAGAAGCGCGGATAGCCGATGTCGAGGCGATCCTGCCTGAAGGTGACCTGCGGCCGGATCTCGTAGCTGACCCAGTCGGCGACATAGGTTCCGGCAATGCCCCAGTTGCCCGCAGCGATCACGGCGCCGACGGCGAAGAACCACCAGGCGAAAGCGAGATAAGCAATGGTGCCGGCGCCCACCGCCCAACCCGTCAAGCTCTTGCGCCAAGAGCCGGCGAAAAGCTCGGGGTGGCGGTCGGAGATCGCCTGCATTTCGGTCATGGAAAGAGTGGTCATGTCTTAGTTCCCACGGCCGAAGGCAAAGGCCTGCTCGCCGACCAGTTTTTTGCGCAGCCAGGCCGACAACTGGTCGACGGCAACGATGGTGCAGAACAAGAGGAAGATGATGGCCAGCGTCTTGGCTTCGTGGTTGCGGCTGATCGACAGGCGCAGCGCTTCGCCGATGCCGCCGCCGCCGACCGCGCCGATGATGGTCGAGGCACGCACGTTGATTTCAAGCCGCAGCAGGCCGTAGCTCAGGAAATTCGGCATGACCTGCGGCACGATGCCGAACCAGACGCGCTCGGGCCAGTTGCCGCCGACGGCGCGCAGGCCCTCGTCGGCCTTCATGTCGGCATTTTCTACGACCTCGAAGAACAGCTTTCCGAGCGCGCCGATGGTGTGCAGCGATACCGCGATGATCGCCGGGATCGCACCCATCGACAGGATGGCCAGGAAAAAGCCCGCAATGACGATCTCGGGGAAGGCGCGCAGGATTTCGAGGAAACGACGGACGAAAAAGCGCAGCCAGCGCTGGGTCACCAGATTGGAGGCAGCGAGGAAACAAAGCAGAAAGCCGAAGGTGAAGCCGATGATCGTGGAGACGAGCGCGATGTTGATCGTTTCCAGCATCTTGTAGACGTATTCGGGCATGTAGAAGGAGCCGGCGATGTAGACGCGGCCCTCGGGGTAGTCGAATTTCAGGCTGCCGTCGGCATAGGGCGAAGGCAGGTCGAACAGCGCGCGGCCGATCTCATAGGGATCGCGCGGCATCAGCTGGTCGGTGAAGTCGAAAAAATGCGGCAGCCGGTCGAAGAACTTGCCGGCATTGCTCTCGTTGGCGAACCAGAGCGAGCCCGACAGGGCGATAAACAGCAGGATCAAGCCACCTATGGTGTGCAGGCGGCGGCGGCTGGCGAGTTCGCGCCAGTGGCGCTCGACCGTCAGGCCGGCTTCCGAGAGGGGCATTGTCATGAATTTTTCGTCCGGTCCCGGATACAAGAAAAGACGCGCCGCGATGGGGCCGCGGCGCGTCGATGCTGCCTGAGAGCTTAGCTGCCGATCTGCGCCTTACGGGCGTCGATGACAGGCTGGTAGAATTCCGGGGTGACTTCGGTGTAGCTCTTGAAGTCGCCGCCCTGGATGGCCGAGAAGCAGGCCGGATCGGTCTGCGGCAGCTTCATCAGATAGTCCTTGAACTTGGACTTGATGTCGGCGTCGAGCGAAGTGCGCACGACCAGCGGGCCGTTCGGGATCAGCGGCGACTTCCAGACTTCGACCAGGTCGTCCATGTCGAGGATGCCCTTGTCGACCATCTTCTTGAGGTTGCCCGAGGTGTAGCCGTCCTTGAAGTTGCCGACGCCCGAACCGAAGGTCGTGCCGGCGTCGAAGGTGCCCTTGAGCACTTCAAGCACCAGGTTTTCGTGGCCGCCACCGAAGCCGGTCTCGGCGAAATAGTCCTTCACGGCGGTGCCGCCGAGCGACTTTGGCAGCGAAGTGACCGGGATCAGATAGCCCGAGGTCGAGTCCGGATCGGCAAAGCCGAGCTTCTTGCCCTTGAGGTCTTCGAGCTTGGTGATGCCCGAATCCTTCTTGGCAACCATGATCGAGTAGTAGCCGGTGGCGCCGTCGGTCTGGACGGTGGTCAGGATCGGCTCGACCGCATCCTTGTTCTGCAGGTAGATCTTGGCATAGCCCGACGCGCCGAGTTCGGCGTAATCGAGGGTGCCGCCAAGCAGGCCCTGGATGGTGCCGTCATAGTCGGCAGCCGGGAACAGCGACACCTTCTCGACGCCGAGAACGGCCGGAAGCTGATCGGTCAGGCACTGGAAGTTGCGCAGGCGGTCGGCTTCGTTTTCGCCACCGATCAGACCGATGCGGAATTCCTTGAGGTCTGCGGCATGAGCCGAGCCGATCGCCAGGACGGCGAGCGAAACGGCGCTCAAAAGTGCTTTCTTGAACATGACAAGTCTCCAGGTTGGCCCAGCATCTTGCTGGGTCATTGCAGTTGCTGATTGCGGGCCCTTGACGCGGGCGAGGCGAACGCGGACGGCCTCAGAGCGAAGCGTATGCGGGCTCGAGAGGTGCGGCGGATATCGCAGCCTTCGCCCTCATCGGACGGATGCTGGTGGAGGTGATGGCTTCGGAGATTTCAGCGCCGTCGCTGTCGGCGCCGTAGACCATGCGCACGGCATCGCGGTTGAGCTCTTCAGGTGGGCCGTCGAAGACGACCGCACCGGCGGACATGCCGATGATGCGGTTGCAATAGGTGCGCGCGGTGTCGAGCGTGTGCAAATTGGTGATGACCGTGATGCCTTCGCGCTGGTTGATGTCCTGCAGCGCGTCCATCACCACCTTGGCGTTGAGCGGATCAAGCGAGGCAATCGGCTCGTCGGCGAGAATGAGCTTCGGCTCCTGCATCAAGGCGCGCGCGATGGCGACGCGCTGCTGCTGGCCACCGGACAGCGTGCCGGCTGGCTGAAGTGCCGTGCGGGCGATGTCAAGGCGTTCAAGTGCGGCGATTGCCCGGATGCGCTCTTCGCGGGAGAAGATCGAAAGCAGGTTGAGCGCGGTCGAGCGGTGGTTCAGGCGGCCGAGCAGCACATTGGTCAAAACATCGAGGCGCGGCACCAGGTTGAACTGCTGGAAGATCATGGCGCAGTCGCGCTGCCAGCGACGGAGGGCTACCCCACGCAGCGACGACACTTCGGTGCCTTCGAAGACGATTGAGCCCTGGCTTGGGTCGATCAGGCGGTTGATGGTTTTCAGCAAGGTCGATTTGCCGGCACCGGAGCGGCCGATGATGCCGACCATCTGGCCCTGCTGGATCTGAAGGTTGACGCCGTTGACGGCGACGCTCTTGCCAAAGCGGCGCGTGACGTTGCGGATTTCGAGCATCGTGGCTTCCCTGTCCTGTCAAGGCTTTCGCCCTTTTCAGGCATCGGCCTAGACCCGGGACATGAAGCTGCAATGTCGGGACCATGTCAGTTTTGTTACGATGCACAGGGTGAGGTGCGAAAAACGCGGCTTTTGCGGGCCGATATAGCTGTTTCGGGAATCCCGTTTCTGAAATCTGGGTATCGTTAACTGCAGCTGTGGCTGGCCTTCATCGTAGCTTACGTCAGGCCGCCTGCCGCTGATCTTTCCAGCTCTCGTGCCGCTTGCCCCATGCCGACATCGCGGTCACGGCATCGTTCAGGCTCAGACCCAGCGGTGTGATCGAATATTCGACGCGCGGCGGCACCTCGTCATAGGCGTGCCGGCTGATGAGCCCGTCAGCCTCCATCTGCCGCAATTGCTGCGTCAGCACCTTTTCGCTGATGCCGGGCAGTTGCCGGCGAAGTTCGGCAAAGCGGTGTGGCCGCAGGTGCAGTTCCCACAGCAGCGAGGTTTTCCACTTGCCGCCGATGGCCTGCATCGCGGAGGCAAATCCGCAGCTGTCTGGTTCCTTGGGCCTCATCTGGCAACTCCTGTCATGATATCAGTAGCTTACTTCAAGGTGCGTACTTCTCAACGCGGTGACAGTAAATATGTTCGGACCAAGCGCGCGCCAAACATAAACCGGTCCCTCGTTGCGAGGGGCATTTCGCTTGTCGGAGAAATCATCGTGAAATCAAATGTCTGCGTGCTCGGCGCGGGCCGCATGGGCTCGTCCATTGTTCGAACCCTGCTCGAGCGGGGCTACCCCACATCGGTCTGGAACCGGACGGCCGCAAAAAGTGAAGCCTTGGCTGCCCTGGGCGCCAGGGTCGCCGCTTCAGTGGCGGACGCTATCAGGGCGGCCGACGTCGTGATCATCAATGTCTTAGACTATGCCGCAAGCGAGGCCTTGCTCAGGCCCGACAATGTCGCTTCGGCATTGGCCGGCAAGACCATCATCCAGCTCACCTCCGGTTCGCCGCGTCTGGCCCGGGATGAAGCGCAATGGGTAGAGGCCCATGGTGCCGGCTATCTGGACGGGGCAATCATGGCGACCCCGGATTTTATCGGCAAGCCAGAGACAACATTGCTCTATTCAGGCGCTCGCGAGGTCTACGAGAAGCACAAGCCGCTGCTTCTTACGCTCGGCGGCGGTACCAGCTATGTCGGGGAAGTGCCCGGCCAAGCCTCGGCGCTCGACACGGCGCTGCTCACCCAGATGTGGGGTGGGCTTTTCGGCGTGCTCCAGGGCATGGCTGTCGCCGAAGCCGAGGGGCTCGACCTGAAGACGTTCAGGAGCCATCTCTCGGCGTTCAAGCCGGTTGTCGACGGCGCGCTGTTCGATGTGGTGGATCGCACAAGGGCGCGCCGTTTTGCCGGCGACGACGCAACGCTCGCCTCTTTGGGTGCCCACTACAGCGCCTTCAAGCACCTGCTCGAGGCATGTGAGGAGCAAGGCCTCAACGCTTCCGTGCCACACGCCATGGACCGGATCTTCCAGAAGGCGCTATCGCTCGGGAACGAGGCCGACGATTTCGCATCGCTTTTCCCACTGTTTCGGAATGGCTCCGAACAGCATTGCGGGGAGCCGGCGCATGCATGACGGCGAGGTGAGGCGTACCGCGACCTGCTCATGCCGGAGTGTGAAACTCGTCCTCGCCGGGGAGCCGCGACGCGTTTACGCATGCAGCTGCACCGAGTGCCAGCGGTGCACCGGGGCGGCATTCTCCTACCGCGCCATCTATGCGGATGCCGCCGTCGTCAGCCAGGAAGGCGAGACCAGATCCTGGCGACGAGCCGGCTCGTCGGGACAATGGCTGGAGCAGACTTTCTGCGTCACTTGCGGATCGGTCGTCTTCATGCGGGCAGAAGCGCTGACGGCTGCGCTTTCGGTGTCGGCTGGCTGTTTGGAGGACCGGGAGTTTCCGGCGCCGGTCATGCTCCACTGGCCGAACAGCAAGCACAAATGGCTCTGTCTGGAAGGTGTGCGCGAAGTAGACTCCGCTTGATAGTCGGGTGCAGAACCGCATCCCGATGCCAGGTATTCGGCGGGGTACGTTTTGTTCAAGCGCATCCCGCCGAGTGCCGCAGGCCATCGCAAATGCGATTTCCTCTCCTCAGCCACCTTCCGGTGGCGCTGCAATCTGTTTTTGCAGCCGCTCGTAGGCGCCCGGATTGAGCGCTCCCGGCGGACTGTAAGGATTGGAAAACGCGTAGATCAAAAACAGGATGATGCCGGTGTAGGCTCCAACGACCGACAGCAGCATGAGACTGCGCCGCTCGGGCGCGTAGGGGTAATAGCCAAATGCAACCAGGACCACGCCCGACACCGCGGCGAACCAGAACATCACGTTGATGCTATCGGGGCCATGATTGTCAC
The DNA here is from genome assembly GCF_056398585.1 of Aminobacter sp. 01T433. NCBI lineage: Bacteria > Pseudomonadati > Pseudomonadota > Alphaproteobacteria > Hyphomicrobiales > Phyllobacteriaceae > Aminobacter > Aminobacter sp. 01T433. The sequence goes on along the minus strand of NZ_JBFTPR010000011.1, from coordinate 79,887 downwards.
GCTTGACCCTAACTTCGGCGATCGCCTGCATTTGCCTCAGCATATGATCGCGCAAGCTTGTCTGGCGCCCGGTTGCGGGAACGAGATCGAGCACCGCGCGATAGGCGACGTCCCATTGATCCCATGCGGTCTGTGACAGTTCGCCAGTGGAACCCAGCTCCGCCCATTCCTGGTTGATCACCACGCGCAGATATCCAGATAGCGCCTGCTGGATGGCGAGACCTTGTTCCAGGCCGTAGCGTTCGGCGTCATAATAGACATCGGCGATAGCGTCGGCTTCGATGGCGCTTTCGTTCTTGAGCTGCTGGTATTCGATCATTTCCTGCGCGAACACCAGCGCAAGGATCAGCCCATGCAAGGCGGCGATACGCACGACGACGGACGCTGCCAGTTCGTGGTCCTTGCCTTCGGGGTCGCCACCGGTGACGAAACGCATGGCCAGATAAGAGCCCAGCGTCAGGAGGATCGTCCCGCCTATGAAGGCGATTCCGAGAATCGTGCTGCCGATCATCTGCATCGTCCAACAGTCGTTCGGGGCGCAAGGTTGGCGGCAGTGTATCGGCAATTCCAGGAAACGCCGATATGCCTGAATTGATGAGATGTCGCAGTGCCAAGAAAAAAATCCTGCAAGCCCTGACACTACACTTGTTAGTCATTATATGAGGGCTGACGTCACTTTGAGGAACCGCTGATGAAAATGTCCCGAACGACCCGATTTGCCACGCTTTTCGCAGGGTTGTTCCTTGCATTCTCCATGGTCGCCGTGGACCAGGCCGACGCCCGCCGGGGCGGCAGCTTCGGCAGCCGTGGCGCGCGCACGTTCCAGGCAGCGCCTCCGACCCGCACAGCGCCGCAGCCGGCTGCACCGGTCGAGCGCTCGATGACGCCGAACACCGGCCAGGCCGCGAACCCGGCCGCCAATGCCGCGCGCCCTGGCGCCGCAGCCCAGCAGCGCCCTGGCTTCATGGGTGGCTTCGGTGGCGCGATGATCGGCGGCCTGTTGATGGGCGGCCTGCTCGGCATGATGATGGGCCAGGGTTTCGGCGGCCTCGCCGGCATGTTCGGCATGCTGATGCAGGTGCTGCTGATCGGCGGCGCCATCTGGCTCGCCCTGCGCTTCTTCCGCTCACGGCAGGCGGTCAATTCCGGTCCGGCGATGGCTGGAGCCGGTGCCGGTGGTGGCAACTTCAACTATCGCGATGCGGCACCTGAACAAACCGGCCAGACCAATGGTGGCAGCCGCTCGTTCAGCATCCCGAGCATCGGTGGCAGCCGCACTGAGGCAGCACCGAAGCAGCCGGTGAGCCGCGACATCACCGTATCCGGTGAAGACCTGGACACTTTCCAGCGCATGCTGACCGAGGTGCAGGAGGCTTTTGGCCGCGAGGACCACAAGGCGCTGCGCCGGCTGGTGACGCCTGAGATGGTGTCGTATCTGTCGGAAGAACTCGCCGACAACGCCCAAAATGGCGTGCGCAACGACGTGTCCGACGTTCAGCTGCTGCAGGCTGACATCGCCGAGAGCTGGAACGAAGGCGACCGCGACTACGCCACGGCGGCGTTGCAGTATTCCTCGATCGACGTGACCCGCAACCGCGCCACGGGCGAGATCGTCGAAGGTGACGCAGACAAGCCGACCGAGACCACCGAGTTGTGGACCTTCGTGCGACAGGACGGCGGCGACTGGCAGCTGTCGGCTATCCAGGAGGCCTGATTACTTCCCACTGAGTTCTCCAGCACCCGCCATCGCCCCTTTGAGGGACGATGGCGGGTGTTTTTGTTTGGGCAGCGGCCATGGCCGAATTACGATTGCCCTGCTTGATATTCTAGGCAAGGTTGAGGGCCTGGATAGGCTGGGGTCCGCCGATCCGCGATTCCATTTCTCGCGACCATAAAAGCTCGGATGACGACGGCAGCCAACACGCTCATTTCGCCTGATTTCTTGACGCTTACGCTCGGAATCATCGTCTACTTCATTGGCGTGATCGTGACGCGCCACGTTTCTTTCCTGCGCAACTACAACATCCCCGAACCGGTGACCGGCGGGTTTCTGGCCGCTGCCGCCATATGGGTGTTCTTCAAGCTGTCGGGCATGGAAGTCGTCTTCGAGATGACCACCCGCGACAGGTTGCTGGTCATCTTCTTTGCCACCGTCGGCGTCAATGCGCGGCTATCCGACCTGTTGGTCGGCGGGCGGGCACTGGCCGTGCTGTGCGTGCTGACCGTGTTTTTTGTCTTCTTGCAAAATGGCGTGGGCACGCTCGGTGCCTGGCTGTTCGACCTACCCTCGGCGGCAGGGATCATCATGGGATCGATCGCCTTTGTCGGTGGACACGGCACCACGATTGCGTGGGCACCGGCGATCGCCGCCGAGCATGGTTTTCCAGCGGCCGTGGAAGTCGGCGCCGCAGCGGCGACGCTCGGGCTCATCGTGGCAAGCGTGCTGGGCGGACCGGTGGCGAAATTCCTGATCGAGCGCGGCAAGCTGACTGCCGACGTGGCAGATTCCGAGGGCGAGGGGGCCGCCGCCAAGAAGGAGGCCGCGCCGATCGACAAGATGAACTTCATGCAGGCATTGCTGCTGGTCAACTTTGCCGTGGTGCTCGGCTATCTGGTTCACGGTCCGGTCAGTGCGATGGGTTTCAAGCTACCGCTCTTCGTGCCTTGCCTGATCATGGGCGTCGTGTTGTCCAACACGATCCCCTACATCTTTCCCCGTCTGCCATGGCCGGCGCGCTCGCCGGCAATGTCGCTGATCTCAGATTATTCGCTGTCGGCCTTCCTCGCCATCTCGCTGATGAGCATGCAGCTTTGGACGCTGGCCGGGGTCGCGGGACCGTTGCTGGTGGTTGTCGTCATGCAGGCGCTTCTCGCGGTCGCCTTCATCCTGCCCGTGCTTTTCCCGCTTCTGGGCAGGGACTATCAGGCGGCGGTGCTGAGCGCGGGGTTCACCGGCCTTTCGCTGGGGGCGACGCCAACGGCGATTGCTTCGATGACGGCGGTGACCAAACAATATGGCCCGTCACCGAACGCCTTCATCATTTTGCCGCTGGTCTCTGCGTTTTTCGTCGACCTGGTCAATATGGTGGCGATCCAGCTCTTCCTGGCGCGGTAGGGCTGCTTTACCCGCCGTGCTTTTCCAGGAACTCTTCCGCCGACAGATTGCGGAAGTCGTCGAGGGCGATACGCAATTTGGCGTGGTCCCAGTCCCACCAGGCAAGTGCCTGGAAACGTTCAACGGTCCTGCGGTCGAAGCGTTCGCGTAGCGGCTTGGCCGGCACGCCGGCGACAATGGTGTAGGGGGCGACGTCCTTGGTGACCACTGCACCCGAACCGATCGCCGCGCCGTCGCCGATGGTGACGCCGGGCAGCACTGTCGAGCCATGGCCGAGCCAGCTGTCATGGCCGACGGTGACCGCGTTCGAACGGCGCCACTCGAAGAACTCGGTCTCGTGGCTGGCGTCGTCCCAATAGTCCGAGGCGCGATAGGTGAAGTGGTGCAGCGTCGGCCGCCAGGTTGGGTGGTTGGTGGCATTGATGCGCACGGCAGCTGCGATGTTTGAGAACTTGCCAACCTTGGCGCACCACAGACTGCAATCCTGCATGACGTAGGAATAGTCGCCGAGTTCGCTTTCGCTGATGCGGCTGCGCTCGGAGACTTCGGTCCAGCGGCCAAGCGTCGATTGCGTCACCTCGGCAGTCGGGTGGATCCAGGGCTGTTCGGAGAGTTTGCGGCTCATGCTGCGACCTTTCCCGTGGCGAATTCGGTAACGTCGACAATCCGGTCGGCGACCGCCTCGCGCACGTCGGCGTCGTGGAAGATGCCGAGCAGGGCTACGCCGGCGAGCTTCTTTTCGTCGATCAGTCCGATCACCACCTCGCGGTTGGTCGCGTCGAGCGAGGCTGTCGGCTCGTCGAGCAGCAGCACTGGGTGATCGGTGATGAAGCCGCGCGCGATGTTGACGCGCTGCTGTTCGCCGCCGGAGAAGGTTGCCGGCGGCAGCGACCACAGCCTTTCCGGCAGATTGAGCCGACCGAGCAGGTCGGCGGCGCGGTCCTGCGCCTGCTTGCGGTCAATGCCGCGCGCCACCAAGGGCTCGGCAACGACATCGAGGGCGGAAACGCGCGGCACGGTGCGCAGGAACTGGCTGACATAACCGATGGTGTCGCGGCGGACTTCGAGCACCGTGCGCGGATTGGCAGTGGCAAGATCAACGAGCGCACCACGATGCTCGATGATGATCTGGCCCTGGTCGACGCCGTAATTGCCGTAGACCATCTTCAGGATCGAGCTTTTGCCGGCACCCGAAGGGCCTCCGAGCACGGCGCATTCGCCCGCCCTGACCGAAAACGACACATTGGCGACGACGGGCAGGCGGATGCCGCCGCGCAAGTGCATGATGAAGGCCTTGGCGACCTCAGAGACGATGAGTGGGGTGGCCATGTTAGGGTCTTTCCTTGGTGAGCATGATCTTGTCCGAAAACCGGGAACCACTTTTCGGGATCATGCTCAGACCTGCAAAATGGAGGAGACGAGAAGCTGGGTGTAGGGCGCGCGCGGGTCGTCGAGCACGCGGTCGGTGAGACCAGCCTCGACGACATGGCCGTCCTTCATCACCATCATGCGTTGCGACAAAAGCCTGGCGACTGCGAGGTCGTGGGTGACGACGATGGCAGCTAGGCCGAGGTCGGTGACCAGCCCGCGCAGCAGGTCAAGCAGGCGCGCCTGCACCGAAACGTCGAGGCCGCCGGTCGGCTCGTCCATGAATATCAGGCGCGGGCCGGTGACCAGATTGCGGGCGATCTGCAGGCGCTGGCGCATGCCGCCCGAAAAGGCGCGCGGCTCGTCGTCGATGCGTTGCTCATCGATCTCGACCCGGCTGAGCCAATCGACGGCCGTTGCGCGGATGTTGCCATAGTGGCGGTCGCCGACGGCCATCAGCCGCTCACCGACATTGGCGCCGGCAGACACGGTCATGCGCAGTCCATCGGCGGGGTTCTGATGGACAAAACCCCAGTCGGTGCGCATCAGGAAACGACGCTCGGCCTCGCTCATGCGGTAGAGGTCGCGCCACTGGCCATCGCGCATGCGGTAGCTTGCGGTGCCCGAGGTTGGCAAAAGCCTGGTGGCGAGGCAGTTGAGCAGCGTCGTCTTGCCCGAGCCGGATTCGCCGACGACTGCCAGCACTTCGCCCGGCCAGAGGTCGAAGGAGATGTCCTCGCAGCCGATGCGCGAGCCGTAATATTTGGACAGCGCTGTGACGCGCAGGAGCGGTTCGTCGGTCATTGGGCTTGCTCCAGAATATCGGGAGAGAGGTGGCCGCGATGGCCGCAGGCCTGGCGTGTCTCGCAATGGTCGGTGTCGGAACAGACGAACATGTGTCCGCCCTTGTCATCGAGGATGACCTCGTCGAGATAGACCTGCTCGGCGCCGCATAGGGCGCAAGGCTGGTCGAAGCTCTGGATCTCGAAGGGATGGTCCTCGAAATCGAGGCTGACCACTTTGGTGAAGGGCGGTACGGCATAGATGCGCTTTTCGCGCCCTGCGCCGAACAGCTGGAGTGCCGGCGACATGTGCATCTTTGGATTGTCGAATTTCGGCGTCGGCGAAGGGTCCATCACGTAACGGCCCTCGACCTTGACCGGGTAGGCATAGGTCGTGGCAATGCGGCCGTGCTTGGCGATGTCCTCGTAGAGCTTGACGTGCATCAGCCCATATTCCTCAAGCGCGTGCATTTTCCGCGTTTCGGTCTCGCGCGGTTCGAGGAAACGCAACGGCTCGGGGATCGGCACCTGGTAGACCAGCGTCTGGCCTTCCGTCAGCTGATGTTCAGGGATGCGGTGACGGGTCTGGATGATCGTCGCCTTCGCCGTTTCGGTGGTGACGGCGACATCGGCGACCTTCTGGAAGAAGGCGCGGATCGACACCGCATTGGTGGTGTCGTCGGCGCCCTGGTCGATGACCTTGAGCACGTCGTCAGGGCCGATGATCGCGGCGGTCACCTGCACGCCGCCAGTGCCCCAGCCATAAGGCATCGGCATTTCACGGCTGGCGAAGGGCACCTGATAGCCGGGGATGGCGATGCCCTTGAGGATCGCCCGGCGGATCATCCGCTTGGTCTGCTCATCGAGATAAGCGAAGTTGTAGGTTGCGATTTCTGGTGCTGCGATGGTCATTCTGCCGCCTCGCGCTGGTCGGTTTCGTTCGTCTGGTTGCGCTTTTCATGCTCGCCGCGCATGCGCCGCACGAGGTCGAGTTCGGCTTGGAAGTCGACATAGTGCGGCAGCTTCAGGTGTTCGACGAAGCCGGTGGCCTGGACGTTGTCGGAGTGCGAAATCACGAACTCCTCGTCCTGCGCGGGTGCGGTGATGTCTTCGCCCAATTCGCCGGCGCGCAGCGCACGGTCGCACAGCGACATGGCCATCGCCTTGCGCTCGGACTGGCCGAAGACAAGGCCGTAACCGCGTGTGAATTGCGGCGGCGCCTTGGCCGAACCCTTGAACTGGTTGACCATCTGGCACTCGGTGACGCGGATGCGGCCAAGGGTTACGGGGAAAGGCAGTTCCGGTACGTCGAGCTCAAGCTCGACCTCGCCGATACGAACCTCGCCAACGAAGGGATGGCTGCGGCCATAGCCGCGCTGCGTGGAATAGCCGAGCGCGAGCAGAAAACCTTCGTCGCCGCGCGACAGCGCTTGCAGGCGGCTGTCGCGGGCCAGCGGGAATTCGAGGGGTTCGCGGGTGATGTCGCCAGTCAGATGATCCTCTGGCAGTTCGCCGTCGGCTTCGATCAGGCCCTCATGGGCGAGGATTTCCGATACCCGCATCATACGCTGGTCGTCCGACTCGCGTTGTTCTGCCTCAGCGACAACTGGATCGCCGGCGAGTTCGGGGTCGAGCAAACGGTGCGTGTAGTCGAAGGTCGGTCCGAGCAGCTGGCCGCCCGGCAGGTCCTTGTAGGTCGCCGAAACGCGACGCTCGACCTGCATGGCGGCGGTGTCGATCGGCTTGGTGTAGCCGAAGCGCGGCAAGGTCGTGCGATAGGCGCGGACAAGGAAGATCGCCTCGATCAGGTCGCCGCGCGATTGCATCACCGCAAGGGCCGCGAGTTCGCGGTCGTAGAGCGAGCCTTCGGCCATGACGCGGTCAATGCCGAGCGCCAGCTGCTCGACGATCTGGTCGATGCGCAGCGCAGGCACCGAGCGGTCGCCACGGCGACGGTCGGCGAGCAGGCGGTGGGCGTTGGCGATGGCGGCTTCGCCACCTTTGACTGCCACATACATGTCAGGCCTCCGTCGTCTTGATGCGGGTGGTGCGGGGCAGGCAGGCAACGCCGTCGGGAGCCGCAAGGATCAGGTCGACGCCGCGCGGGAAGCGCGCACCGTTCTGCTTCCACTGCTCGACGAAATGGCGCGGCAGCGGCGTCGGCGCGATGGTCGCAAAGGTCTCGATGCCGGGACCTTCGAGGCGAAGCGGCGCGCCCGAAGTCAGGCTCTCGACCTGCAGGATCAGCGTTGTTGAACGATCGGGATATTCCTGCGTCCCTTGCGCGAAGTTTTCGAGCGCGATCAGGTTGGCTGGGTTGGCAACGAGTGCGAAATGCGCGTCGGCCGGTGTTCCGGCATGCGGTGCGCCCGTGTGGAAACCGAGCCAGGATTTTACCGCAGCCGAGACCTGCAGTCCGGTGTCGAGCCAAAGCGGGGTGTCGTGGTCGCACAAGGTCAGCGCGACCGCACCAGCGGTTGGCGAAAGCGGTGCGGGTGGCTGCGCGAGGGCGTGCACAGGCTGAATGGTACCCGGTCGCGCCATGGCGTCCATCACGGCGCGGAACACGAACTGCGCGTCGAATACGGGAGCGGAAAAGCCGCCGTCTATCACGTCCATCTGGTCCATCAGTCCTCTCCGCGCACCATGGTGAAGAAGTCGACCTTGGTCGCCGCCGTTTCTGCGCGACGGGTCGTATCGGCGGCTACTTGTGCCGCGCGCAGAGGTGCGATGATCTTCTGCTCGATGTCGGCGCGCCGGCCCGGGTTCTGCCAGAGAGCATCGGTGATGGCCGAGAGCTTCGCTTTTTCCTTGTCGCGGCCGAGCGCATAGGCATGGCCGATCTCGCCGCTTGGCAAGCGCACGGTCGCACGCGTCACCGTCGCTTCGCCGAAATTGAAGGGTGCTCCGCCGCCGCCGATCCGGCCGCGCACCGACACCAGCCCGGTTTCGGGGCCGCGCAGCAATTCAGCGTCGTTGGTCACGCCCGCGGCCGCACACAGGCGCTTCAACTCGTCGGTGGGGGCCATGGCCAGCGCTGCCATCGCGACCTTGCGCGCTGCCTCCATTTCTCGTTCTTGCCGTCGATCCATTTTCATCGCCGCTCCGTTCGCTTTATTTGTCTATTGTTCTATACAAACGAACAACATACAACGGGCTTGTAGAGAGGCTCCGTGACGGGTGCATGACAGGGGCTGGGGATTTGAACGAACCGGAATCAACGGTAACGCGGAAGAGCGGCGTGGCGCTGTGGCGTCAGATCGCCGACCAGATCAGGCAGGCGATATCAGCCGGCACGTTGGGTGCCGATGGCCGACTGCCGACTGAAGTGGCGTTGTCCGAGCGTTTCGGCGTCAACCGCCACACGCTGCGCAGCGCCATTGCAGCACTTGTCCAGGAAGGCGTCCTGCGCGCCGAGCAGGGACGGGGCACCTTTGTCGAGAGCCGGCAGAAGCTGTCTTATCCGATTTCGGCACGCACGCGCTTTTCGACCGGACTGCGCGAGCAAACGCGCGAACGCCGCAGTACGCTTCTGGCGCACGCGCTTGAGCCAGCAGGCACGCGGGTCGCCGAATCGCTGCGCCTTGCCGCGGGAGCGGCGGTGATCCGGCTGGAAACGCTCAGTGAGGCCGACGGCAGGCCGGTTTCGCGCGCGACAAGCTGGTTTGAGGCGAAACGCTTCCCAAGTTTCGAGAAGATCTATGCCGAAACCGGTTCGATCACACTCAGTTTCCAGCATTTTGGAATCGAGGACTATTTCCGCCGTTCTACGCTGGTCTCGGCGCGGCATGCCGATACCGCCGATCTGGCCGATCTCAAGCTGTCGGCCGGCGCAATCGTGCTTGTCGCCGTTGCGGTCAATGTCGATGCCGAAGGCGTGCCAGTTCAGTATGCAGAAACCCGCTTTGTCGCGGATCGCGTCGAACTCAGCGTCTCGACCGAGGCTTAGCCGGCTTCATCCACAGCTATGGCCAACCAGACCGCCATCAGATGTTGGTGGGCGAACAGATTTTTTCTAACAATGCTTGACAATCGGCCGGTTTACAGAAAAATTCCAGTTTAGTGGAATTTGCGGACGGAATGTCGGAATTCGTGGCTGGCTTAGTGGAGGACTTGGCGCCAGTTCATAGCTGTCTGTAAATCTCTACGAGTACACTTTTTTGCCGGCTTGTCGGTCGCACAGTCCATTTGACTGGGCGAGGGCGGGTTTTATTGCGCGGTCAACTCCGCGAGCATGCTTCGTATTATCCAATGGGGAACATAATGAACAATATTCTGGTACCAAACCGCCGTACCGCGCTGAAGCTGCTTGGTGGTGGCGCTGCCGCTCTGGCGATGCCCTATGTCATTCGCCCGACCCAAAGCTGGGCGAGCGGCGTGCTGAACATCACCACCTATGACAAATTCCTGCCGCAGGAATTCCTCGACAAGTTCCAGAAGGACACTGGAATTCAGGTCAATATCCGGCTGACCGACGACCAGGGCAAGCAGTACAACCTGCTCACCGCCGAGGGAGCCAATCCTTCGACCGACATCGTCACCGTTGCCGGCCACCGCTATACGCAGTTCATCAGCTCGAAGCTGCTGCAGCCGCTCGACACCGGCAAGATCTCCAACTGGAAGAACCTCAACACCGCCTATCAGGATGCTCCTTGGGCGCGTGTCGATGGCAATCTGTGGGGCCTGCCGATCCTCGCCGGCTATGAGGGCCTCGCCCGCAACGTCGACTATGTGAAGGAAGCGCCGAGCTGGGAGATCATGTTCGATCCGCAGTACAAGGGCCAGACCTCCTACATCGTCAGCGACTTCATGACCATCGTCATGCAGTATCTCGGCCATGACGGCGACTTCGTCACCTATGCCGGCAAGCCTGAAGTCGCCCTGAAGGCAACCAACGAAGCGCGCGACTTCCTGATCAAGAACAAGGACATGGTCCGCAAGTACTATGAAGCGGGCTCGGAAGTGCAGCAGATGTTCATCAACGAGGACATCTACCTCGCCCATTCGTGGTCGGGTCCCGCTGCCAAGCTGATCTTCGACGGTCATCCGATCCAGCTGTCGGTGCCGAAGGAAGGCACGTTCGGCTTCTGCTACACGCTCAACGTCGTCAACAACGCGCCGAACGCCGAGAACGCCTACAAGCTGCTCGACGCAGTGCTGGCAAGCCCAGAAGTGGGTGCCGCGATGACCCGCCAGTCGGGCTACAGCTCGACGATCAACGGCGTCGGCGACCTGCTCAACGACCGTGAGAAGCTCGCCGCGACGCTGCCGCAGGAAGAGCTCGAGCGCATCGTATTCTTCTCGTCGGTCAATCGCGACATGAAGAACGAGATGATCGACCGCGCGACCGCAGAGGTCAAAGCGGCCTGACGAGGCTAGGCCTCGCACGGCCTGCAGTCTGTCCCGGAGCGCTGCGACGATCTCCGGGACAGGCAGCCAAGCTTGTCCAAGCCCACAACGCGCAATGACTGACCGCCGGCCTCGCCGCGCGGTACCAGTCGGGCTGCGCCAACCGAGATTGTTTGATGGTGAGTAGCAACACGACAGCCGGATATGGGGCGGTGCGCAACGCGTCCGTGCCCAAATATTCGACCGGCATAGCCAAGGTGGTCAATTCGGCACTTTACCGGCACACGCTGGGGGCTGCGGTGGAGTCGCGGATCGGCAGGGTCATCCTTCTGGCCGGCGTGCCGCTGATCTGGCTGGCCATGCTGCATGTCGGGCCGATCTACCAGATGCTGAAGATCAGCCTGATGTCCCATTACCCGGTCCAGCCGGGCGTGGAGTCGCGTTACACCTTCGACAACTACGCGATCTTCTTCAGTGAATCGCTCTATTTCACGCCGCTGATCAAGAGCTTCATCTTTGCAACGGCAGCGACGGCTATCACGTTGGTGGTGGTCTATCCGGTCGCCTACTACGTCGCCAAGATCGTCAAGCCGGAGGGCCGCTCCAAAGCGCTGCTGCTGCTGCTGGTGCCGTTCTGGGCCGGCGAGCTGATCCGCACCTTCTCGGTGATCATGCTCTTGGCCAATCGCGGTGCGCTCAACGTGCTGCTGCGCGAGGTCGGGTTGATCGATAAGCCGATCCCGATGCTCTACACCTCGTTTTCGCTCGGCTTCGGCCTTGTCTACTTGATCTGTTTGTACATGCTTTTGCCGCTCTATTCGGCGATCGAGAAGATTCCGTCGCAGTATCTGGATGCCGCTGCCGATCTCGGCGCGGGGCCGTTCACACGGTTCCGCAAGATCATCCTGCCGCTGTCCAAGGACGGCATCGTGTCGGGCTGTTCGCTGGTGTTTTTGACCTGCATCGGCGTCTTCGCAACCCCCATGCTGCTGGGCGGGCCCAACACCGTGCTGTTCCCCGAAACGATCAGCGGCTTCTTCCATGGTGCCAGCGACAAGTGGCCGGTGGGTGCTGCCTTCGCACTGATCATGCTGGTCACCGCCTTGATCACGGCGGGTATCTTCATGCGCCTCGTCGGCGGCAAGAAAAGGAGTGCATTTTGATGCGCAACATGTTTTCCGACGCCCCGCGCACCACGCTGACCGCGATTTACTGGGCCTTCCTGCTTTATCTGCTGTTGCCGCTGACGCTGATGATGGCGATGAGCTTCAAGGATGCCAATTTCGTCGCTTTCCCGATCGGCGACTGGACGTTCGATTGGTACGCCAAGGTCATGCAGGACAAGCAGTTCCTGGAGGCTTGCCTGTATTCGGTCATGATCGCCGCCGCCTCGACGCTGGCTGCGACCACGCTTGGTACATGGATTGCCATGCTGATCGTTGCCGAAGGCATCAAGGGCCAGGTCATCATCTTTGCGCTCGCCTGTCTTCCGGCCGTCGTGCCCGGCATGATTTCCGCGATTTCGCTGCGCATCTTCATCTCGACCATCGACATGCCGACGGGAACCGCCGCCATCATCTTGGGCCACACGGTGCATGCCGTGCCTTTCGTGGTGGTCATGGCATTGACCCGCCTGCGCTCGATGCCAAGCAATCTCGTCGATGCCGCGCGTGATCTTGGCGCCGACAGCGTCGTTGCCTTCTTCCGCGTCACGTTGCCCTATCTTGGGCCGGCCCTTGTGGGCGGCATGATCTTCTGCGTGCTTTTGTCGATCGACGACTTCGTCCGCACCTTCTTCCTGGGCGGCTATCGCCCGACCCTTCCCATGCTGATCTTCGCCAAGGTGCAGGGCGGCATGTCTCCCGAAATCAACGCAATGGCGACACTCGTCCTGGTGGTTACCGCCGCCGTCGGACTGTACGCCGAGTACCTTACCCGCCGCGCGAGGACCCGCTGATGCAACCCGTCGTTCAGTTCGACAATGTCACCAAGAGCTACGGCAAGCATGTTGCCGTCGAGAACCTGAACCTGAGCATCGAGGGCGGCAAGTTCGTCACGCTGCTCGGCCCGTCTGGCTGCGGCAAGTCCACTTCGCTGCGCATGCTCGGCGGTTTTGAGACGCCGAATTCCGGCCGCATCCTGCTTGGCGGCAAGGACGTCACGCGTGTTCCGCCCAACAAGCGCAACGTCAACATCGTGTTCCAGGATTATGCGCTCTTCCCGCATATGAGCGTCGCCAAGAACATCGCCTTTGGCCTCGAGCTGAAGGGTTTGGACAACCAGCACATCCATCGCCGGGTCAGCGAGTTGCTCGAGCTGGTCCAACTGCAAGACTTTGCCAAGCGCTTGCCAGCGGAACTGTCCGGTGGCCAGCGCCAGCGCGTAGCGCTGATGCGTGCGTTGGCACCCGATCCGGACGTGTTGCTGCTCGACGAGCCGCTGTCGGCACTTGACGCCAAGCTGCGCCAGCAGATGCAGATCGAGCTCAAGTCGATCCAGGAAAAGACCGGCAAGACCTTCATGTTCGTGACCCACGACCAGGAAGAGGCGCTGACGATGTCCGACACGATCGTGGTCATGAACAAGGGCCGCATCGAGCAGATGGGCGATCCGAACACGCTCTACGGGCGTCCTGGCTCGGTGTTCGTCGCCAACTTCATCGGCGAGACCAACCTTTTGCGCAGCACGGTCGTTGGCACCGAGGGCGACAATGCGGCGTTGAGCTGGAACGGCATCACCATCAAGGCAACCCAAGGCGGGCTGACGCCCAAGGCCGGCGACCATCTCTATGTCGTGCTGCGTCCCGAGGCGATTCATTGCTCGGCCGACGAGCCGACGACCGGCAACCGCATCAAGGGCAAGATTCGCCAGCGCGTGTTCAAGGGCAACCACACCTCGCTTTCGGTCGAGGTCGGCGACGGCACGATGCTCAACGCGCTGGTCCACCCCTCCGATGTCAACCAGCTCAACGGCGACGACGTCTGGGTCGGCTGGAAACCCGAGACCACGACGGTCATTCCCGACCGCCACGCACATAACTGAGGAAGGACGCCCGGGCCGCTTGGCGTGGGCAACAGGCAGATCACCATGGCGTTTGACGTATCCGCACCGCTCCAGTCCGCCGCCGGCGGACTGGAAGAACTCGAACAGCGCGTTCGCGACGACTTGGCCTGCCTGTGCTATCCGCCGGCAAACTGGGTTGTTCCGACGGCTGCTGAAGACCATGTCCACGACGTCGTCGTCATTGGCGGTGGCATGTGCGGCCTGGTCGCAAGCTTCGCGCTGATCGGCGCCGGCATCCAGAATATCCGCATCTTCGACCGCAGCCCGGCGGGGTTCGAGGGGCCGTGGCTGACCTATGCGCGCATGGAAACGCTGCGTTCGCCCAAGCAGCTGACCGGCCCGGCCTATGGCATGGCGTCGCTGACCTTCCGCGCCTGGTATGTCGCCCAGTTCGGCAATGAGACGTGGGCGGAACTGGACAAGATCCCGCGCCCAATGTGGATGGAATATCTGCGCTGGTACCGCAAGGTGCTTGAATTGCCGGTGGAAAACGGCGTTGAGGTCAAGACCATCCTGCCGGAAGGCAAGCTGATGCGGCTGACGCTTGCTGGCGAGGGCGCGCGCGAAACGTCGGTGCTTGCCCGCAAGGTGGTGATGGCGACCGGCCGCGACGGCATGGGACATCCCAGCATTCCCGGCTTCGTCGACAATTTGCCCCAGAAATACTGGGCGCATTCTTCGCATGAAATTGACTTTGCCGCACTGCGCGGCAAGCGAGTGGTGGTGGTCGGCGTCGGGGCATCCGCCGTCGACAATGCCGCCGAGGCGCTGGAAGCAGGGGCGGCCGAAGTGCGCCACCTCATCCGCCGCAAGGAGATGCCCTGCATCAACAAGCTGATGGGCATCGGCTCGTTCGGCTTCACCGCTGCATTCCCGCAGTTGGGCGATGCCAGGCGCTGGCAGATCATGAACTACTCGCTGCGCACGCAGACGCCGGCGCCGCGTGGTTCGACGATGCGCGTCAGCCAGCACCCGAATGCCTTTTTCCATTTTGATGCGGCGGTCGAGCAGACCGAGCTCGATGGCGAGGAGATCGTCATTTCGACATCGCAGGGCAAGGCCGTTCGCGCCGACTTCCTGATCCTCGGCACCGGCTTCGGTGTCGATCCGCTGGCGCGCAAGGAACTCGACGGCTACGCCGACAAGATCCTGCTGTGGCAGGACCGTTTCACACCGCCCGAGGGCCAGGAAAACAGCGAGCTCGGCAATTATCCCTACCTTGCGCGCGACTTCACCTTCCTGGAGCGCGAGCCTGGGCAGGCGCCATGGCTCGCCAACATCCACAGCTTCAATTCCGGTGCCGCAGCAAGCCTTGGCAAGATGAGCGGCGACATTCCAGGTATCAGCGAAGGTGCGGCGTGGCTGGCGCGCGAGATCGCCGCCAAGCTCTACACCGAGAATTTCGGCCAGTACTGGCAGCGCCTGCTCGACTACGACACGCCCGAACTGCGTGGCGACGAGTGGACGGCATCGCCCTTGCCGGACGATGAGCGGGCGGCTGCCCGCAAGCAGGCATAGGAGAACGGCATGGCACAAAACGAGGACGTGATCGCCGCGATCGTCGGCATCGAACCCGGCAGCGCGCTGGCCGAGGTGGTGGCTGGCCGCGCCGACATCATGGCGTTGACGCAGCAGACGCATGACGGCGCATTGACGCCGGTCGAGCCAGGCGGGCTGTCGCATGCCGAACGCGCGGCTCTCGCTTGCCGTATCGCCAAGATCAACGACGACAAGGACTTCGAGGAACATTTCGAAGCCCTGCTCGAAAAGGCCGGCGCGTCCGGCGACACCGCGCGCATCGCCGACATCTGGTTCGACGGTGGCAACGATGCGCGTCTCAAGGCCCTGATCCGGCATGTCGACCTGGTTGCGCATGCCCCAAAGGATGCGACGCGCCGCGACATCGAATTGCTGCAGGAAGCGGGCCTCACTGATGCCGACATCGTCCGTCTGTCGGAGCTTGTCGCATTCGTCAGCTATCAGATCAGGGTCGCCGCCGGGCTGCGGCTGATGCGGGGATTGGCATGAGCAAGGTTGTCCACGAATTCACCACCACCATTCCCGAGTGGAAGCCCTATGTCAGGCCGCTCGACCTTGCCGAGGCGAGCCCCGCACAGCTCGAAGCGCTGAAGATCACACCGTCCAACACCAAGGTGTCGGACTATGTTCTGGTGCTGGCGCATGACGTCGAAACGCTGACGCACCGTTCGCCGCTGTTCAACGGCGTGATGTACAACAAGGGCGGGCTGTCGCGCGCCGAGCGCGAGATCGGCGCCGTCGGTGCCTCGATCGTCAACCGCTGCATCTATTGTGCAGCGGTGCACGCCAACCGCTACAACCAGCTGACCAAGGACGAGACCGTCATTGCGGCGATCTTCGCCGACGGTGTCGATGCTGAGATCGCCCCCCGGCTCAAGGCGATCTTCAACTTCGCCGTCAAGCTGTCGAAGTGCCCCTCCGACGCTGATGCCTCGGACATGCAGGCGCTGGTCGATGCCGGCCTCGGCAAGGACGAGATCCTCGACCTGATCTTGTCGTCGTCCCTATTCGGCTGGGCCAACCGGCTCATGCACACGCTTGGAGAGCCGCTCGCCGAATAAACTGCCCGAGGCGTCGGAAGGAGCATCGGAATGAACATGCATTCGGTCAATCCGCCGGAAATCGGGCCGCGCCTGCAGGCGTACCGGAAACAGCAAAAGCTCACGCTTGCTGACCTCGCGACCAGGTCGGGCGTGTCGCGCTCGATGCTGTCCGAGATCGAGCGCGGCAACGCCAACCCAACCTACGGCACGCTGTGGCATCTGACCCGGGCACTCAACATCGACCTCAACAACCTGATCAGCGGCGCTTCCGAAGAGCGTGGCGATCGCATCGACCTGCAGCCGGAGAACCTGACGCCGACCATCCGAAGTGCCGATGGCAGCTGCACGCTGCAGATATTGTCGCCAGCTGGCATGGTGCCGCTGATCGAATGGTATCTGCTGAGCTTCGAGCCTGAGGGCAAGCTGATCAGCGACCCGCATGGTGCGGGAACCATCGAGCATCTCCACTGTACGGAAGGTGAGATCGTCGTGCGCAGCGCGGGCAATGAAATGATCGTGCGTGCCGGTGAGACGGCGCGCTACGCCGGCGACGTACCGCATTCGCTGACCAGCGCCAGCTCGGTCGGAGCGCGGGCTTTCCTGGTGGTGGCATCGGGCGAGGTCGGCAGCAGCACAACGCGGGCGTTGATACGCCCGAAATGAAACGACCCCGGCGGCACCAGCCTGTGGCGGGCCACCGGAACTGAAATGATATTGATCCAAAAAGGAATATTGGAATGCAGGTAGGTATTGTCGGCGCGGGTTCTATCGCCTTTGGAACGGCGGTGTTTCTCGAACAGCAGGGGCATCACGCGACGCTGTGGTCGCCATCGGGCGAGCGTACCAAGGCGCTGGCCAAGGGCGAGGCGTTGGTCGCCCAGGGTGCCGTCGAAGGCACCTTCCATCCTTCGGCCGCGGCCAGTGCCGAAGCGCTTGTCGCCGGTTCCGAGGCGATCGTGATCGCGCTGCCGGCCTATGGCCACAAGACCGTTCTCGACGCCATCGCGCCTTACATCAGGGCCGACCAGACGATCATCATCTCCTCGCATGCCTCTTTTGGCGCGCTCTACCTGTCGCGCCTGCTTGCGGCACGCGGCGTTGTCGCGCCGATCGTTGGCTGGGGCACGACAGTGGTGTCGGGTCGACAGCTCAGCCCGACGCTGGTCAACGTCAACACCGTGCGCAAGAAGGTCGATCTCGCCACCGTGCCGGCCTCGCGCAGTGCCGATGGCTTTGCTGTCTGCCAGACGCTGTTTGGCGACCGTTTCGTCGACCGGGGCAGCCTGATGGCGATCGCGCTGTCCAACCTCAACCCGCAGAACCACATGGGCATCGCGCTCGGCAACATGACGCGCATGGAGCGTGGCGAGACCTGGAGCCAGGGCCAGAACGTGACGCCGAATGTCGGCCGTCTGCTCGAAGACCTCGACCAGGAACGCATCGCCATCGCCACCAAGCTCGGCCTTGAGGTGCGCAACATCTTCCAGCACTTCCACCTGTCGTTCCACGTGCCGATGAGCTCGATCTCGCAGATGAACCAGGAGATGCACGAAGCCGGAAATGGCGGACAGGGCCCGACCACGGCCGACAGCCGCTATGTCACCGAAGACGTGCCGTTCGGCCTGGTCGCGACCGCCAAGATCGGTCGTCTCGCCGGCTACCCCGCCGAGCTGCACGAATCCGGCGTGCGCATCTTCTCGGCAATGTATGGCCGCGACTTCAATGCCGAAAACGACCTTCTTGCAGCACTGGACCTCGACTCGATGTCGCTGGAACAGCTCAACGGCCTGTGCCGTGACGGATTCGCGGCAGCTTAACCAAGCGCCCTGGCGCGGCGCTCCTGGCGGGCCGCCGCGCCAATTTCTTCGATGAAAGCCTTGCGATTGCGTTCTCGACGAGGGCGAGGCGGTAGGCCATTTCGAGGACCCCATATGCCCGTGTCGGACCAAGGTCCGGCTCCTCCCTCACAAAGTCCCGCTTTCTGCAGCATAGGTCGCGGGCCGGTTTCACCGCTGCTTTGCGTGCTGCACTTTCCGGGCGTCGTCGGATTGCCGATTCAGACTGAGCCGCAGGCAGTGGTCAGTTGGAAAGGCAGGCGTCGGGCGGCTTGGCAACGGCAGCCATGTTTCGGCTGTCTCAGGGCATCTATTGCCCATTCTTCACAGTTCATCGGGCGGGGTTTGTGCGCGTTGTCCTGACGCTGCGTGCAAGCCTTTTGCCATGAGAGGCTCGAGGCATCGGCGGGACTGCGCGCTTTCCTGATTTCTCATTTTGTGAGGGAAACGCGATGAGCCTTCTACTTCAAGCATTTTGTGCCGACGTTGTCTTGGCTACCCGCACGGTCTTGCGGTTCGTTCATTTCATAGGTTTGGCGCTTGGCCTGGGCGGCGCCACGGTGCTCGACCTGATGCTGATGCGGTTTTTTGTCAGCGAAAAGATCACGCCCGAAAAATGGATCGTGTTCAAGTTCGTCTCCAGATTGGTCAATGTCGGACTGCTTATCCTCTGGCTGACCGGACTTGGATTTCTCGTGCTTTACGCAATTTGCGAGCCGGTGAAGCTGACCAATGAAAAGATCTGGGCCAAGCTCGCCATAGTCTGGGTGCTAAGCGTCAACGGCGTCTTCATCCACGCTGTGGTGTTGCCGCGCATAGCAGAACAGGTCGGCAAGCCGCTGTTTTTGTCGATGAGCAATCGGCAGCGGCATGCCTTTTTGGCATCGGGAGCGATTTCGGTCGCCTCCTGGTACGTCCCGGTGGCGCTGGGGGCGCTGGTGCAGTTCAACTTCACCGTTCCCGCCTCGGCGATCCTACTGGCTTACCTGATCATTGTTTGCATCGCGATCGTCGCGGTCCAGCTTTCGGTTTATG
This sequence comes from Aminobacter sp. 01T433, assembly GCF_056398585.1. Taxonomy (NCBI): domain Bacteria; kingdom Pseudomonadati; phylum Pseudomonadota; class Alphaproteobacteria; order Hyphomicrobiales; family Phyllobacteriaceae; genus Aminobacter; species Aminobacter sp. 01T433. The sequence goes on along the minus strand of NZ_JBFTPR010000011.1, from coordinate 60,758 downwards.
CGCTTCCAACGATCAGCAGTTGGTGGCTGAACCGCAAAGGCTTGCGGCAAAGTCGCTTCCGCACGGCATGAGATCGCCGCGATGGTGCAGCACGCTTGGCTGCACCATTTCGGCTCAGGCAAGGGCACGTCTTTGTACCCCAAAAGGGGTAGTTTCACCCACTACCCTCCACCATTGTGCTTAGGCAACACGGTGAAGCTACCCAATACGGATAGGGTTTTCGGTCTAGTTTCGCCAAAGATTCCTGCCAGAAACGACCTTGATCGTGCCGGTGCCGTCGCCGAAACGCTGGTGGTTAACTAATTGCTAATACATCTGTTTACGCGAGGAGCCTACGCGCTTACACTACGTAAGCGGCGTAAGGGGTAGGGGTTTGCGTACATGACGATCTCCATCGCGTTGGTCGATGACCATCCGCTGTTGCTTTCTGGCGTTGCTCGAATGTTCGAAATGGAAGGCGACTTTGATGTCGTGGCATGCGGCGGGACGGCGGCTGATGCCATCGAAATTGTAGCTCGGCATCTGCCCAATGTTCTGATCCTTGATCTAAGCCTGCCCGGCGATGCCTTCGATGCCATCGCGGCAATCGCTTCCAGGTCGGAAAACACGAAAGTGGTGGCCTTCACCGCATCGACGGGCATTGAGGCGGCTGTCCGGGCGCTCGAAGCGGGCGCAAGTGGTTACATCCTCAAGGGCAGCAGTTCCGACGAGGTGCTGAGGGGCGTGCGCGCCGTCTATGGCGGCGAGGTCTACATCACGCAGGGTTTTGCCAGCAAAGTCATCTCAGCCTTGAGAAATGCGTCGCTGCGGAAAATCGCAGCGCAGGCGATCAAGCTCAGCATTCGCGAGGAGCAGATCATCCGTCTGCTGCTGAGGGGCCGAACCAACAAGGAAATCGCAGTCTCGCTCGGGATCAGCGAAAAGACGGTCAAGCACTACATGACCGTGCTGATGCAGAAGCTGCAGGCGCGAAACCGCCTTGAGGTGGTTATCGCCGCGCAAAAAATGGAAGCGGAGAGCCGGAGCGACCGGGAGCCGGCATTTCACTAACGCGTCGGACTCTTGCGCGCGTCCAGACGCACGGTGCTCAAGTCGTCGTCGATACCTTCAGGTCTACCGCGCTAGCTGGAAGGGCGGCCAGCGGGATTTCCACGAACAGTTCAGCGCCACGTGGTTGCCGGGGGCGCAGCTGAACCCGGCCACCGAACACTTCGACGCGGTTGCGTATGCCCTGAAGTCCGAGCGGATTGACCCGTCCTTGCGGATCGGTTCGCACCGCTAGCCCAGGTCCGGAATCCGAGACGATCACGGTTATGGACGTGTCGCTGGAGCGGGCTAAGACGTGCTGCTGTTGCGCTTCGCCATGGCGGAATGCATTGTTGAGCCCTTCTTGAATGACGCGGAAGAGACAGATCTTCAAGGAAGGATCTATCTGCTCCGGAAGCTCGTCAAACGTTGTCTCGACCATCGTTCCGGTCGCTTGTTCGTGGCGCGCGATGGCAAGGTTGAGCGTCTCTTCGAGACTGAGGCTCCCGATCTCGGGCAAAACCAGTCCGCCCGACAGGTCGCGAAGTTCAGACAAGATCTGCTTGGCCAATCCCTCGGCGCCAGTGTCGATGGGGCCTGTGTCTTGCGACGGCTGCGCTTGGGCCGATGTGCCGCGCATTTTGTAGGGCGACTGGCCGAGGCGCAATATCAGCAGGCTGAGCAGCTGCACGGGACCGTCGTGGAGGTCCGCGCCGATGCGATTGAGCAGGCGCTCGTTGGCCTGGCTGGCAGCTATTCGCAACTTGTCGGCCATGGCGCCGAGCGCACTGTTTTGTTCGGCGAGTTCCTGTGCATTGGCCAGCTGGCTGGCGAGCGTGTGCTGCTGGCACGTGATCAGCCTGTTTGCCCGTCTGACGATCAGGAACAGCAGCGCCATCATGGCCGCTGTGGTGAGCCCGACGACTGCCCATGCCTGGCGTTGCGCGCTCGCCAGGCTTTCCATGAAAGGGCCGGCTTCTTCGTAGAACTCGCCCACCGCGACAACCCCGGCTTCTTCGGTGCGGTAGATGGGGGCGTAGATTTCAAGCAGGGGGTAAGACCTGTTCACTCCGTCCTCGTCGTCGGGGTGCCTTTCAAGCTGCGCAACGATGGTGCCGGCAAAGGCGCTTTCGACATCGGCCGTCATCATCAACTTGCCTATGAGCGACTTTTCGGTGCTGTAGACCACTGTGCCGTCCTGGCGCCAGATCCTGGCTCCTTCGACCCTCTCCGAGAGATCCGTGCTTACGAGCATCCGATCCAGCTCTTGAATATGCGCTTCGGACATTTCCAGATTTTCGTTGAGATGACGGATGTGGGGGGCGAGGAACCCCTGCATATACAGGCTGGCGGATTCGGCCCGGCTGCGAACTTGCCCGGCCTCGATCTGGGAACTCAGCCATTGGCCGAGAATGGCCATCGAACCGCAAACGATCAGCGTTGCAACAGTCAGAAATTGCGCTGTCAGGCTAAGCCTGTGCCAGTAGCTGAAAGGGTCCTTGAGACGAGCCCAAAGCCCTATGCGCTCCTGGCCATCGGTCCCGCCAGCGGCCGGATCATTGGTCGCGTGTTCCCCTCCACCGAAAGTCAGTGGGCGGGGCGAGACCAAGGTGTCCCCATTTGATGAGACCTTGTTATCTACCAAGGCGTCCTTCCCGGCGAGAATATGGTGGTGCGAATTCCTGCGATCCTGACCGAAGCTGGTTTCTGAATTCCAAGCCCGGTCGACTGAACGAATACGAAAATGCTGGTTGCGCCGCGTTCATATGGCGCGAGGATCCCGTCGCATGTCCCCCAACAAACGAACGTCTCGCAGTAACGATCATGCCGACCAGCTTCAATGTCAACAAAGCCGACCTGGAGTTCATACTCACGAAGATCAAGATCGCCGAGGCGACGTCGGTAATACGGCGGCGCCGAAGTCGCCGATGTCGCGGTGACGGTGAAGGAGCTTGCCGAGCTCAAGGACAATCGGCTTTTGCCGGGCATGCCGGTCGAGGTCTTCATCTCAGCGGGCGCCTGCGCTCATTTCGTGCATGATCATCGCCGCCTCGGTCCGGTTGCGAACGCCCAGCTTGGCAAAGACCTTGGTCATGTGATGCTTGACCGTCTTTTCGTGCAGGCTCAGTCGCATGGCCACTTCCTTGTTGCTGAGCCCATTGCCGACGAGACGTAGGATCTGATCCTCGCGCCGGGTCAATCGATGCAGCAGATTGCTGCCACTGTCCTTGGCTATCCGCGACTCCAGATCGGCGACAAGCCGCGCGGAAAGCACCGGCGCCACATAGATTTCGCCACTGGCGATCCTGTGCAATATCTCGGCCAGCGATCGCGATCCGACACCTTTGAGAATGTAGCCGCGCACGCCAAGTTGCAGCGCTTCGACAAGATCGCTGATGGCTTCCGAAACCGTCAACAAAGCGACTTTGAGACCGGGCTGCTCGGCGAGGATGTCACGTGCGGCATTCATGCCGCCGCCAGGCATGCTGATATCCATCAGGATGATCTCTGGCTCTTCCTGGGCGAGCTTGCGGGCGTCGTTTGAGGACGCGCCTTCGCCGATGATTTCAAACCCGCCGATCTCGGTCAGGCTTCGCACGACGCCTTCGCGGAGGAGAGGGTGGTCGTCGACAACTGCGAGACGGATCATGACAGCGCTTGCTCCCTGTTTGACCCAGCCCAAGCCCAGCGATGGAACGCCCGTCAGGCGTTCCACATCATTTCAACCAATATGCGCGTCAGGTTGCGTGGGGAAGCGACTTAGGTCCCATCGAAATGGGAACAATGGACTCGAATCTAGCTGAGCTCGTCGAGCAATCGGCGCTGGCGGTGCATTTCGAGGAACACGCGATAATCGCGGTCGAAGCGCGGCTGAGCCGCTGGATTGGGTCGCCGAGCGCGGCCCTCCTGGCGCATCGCCGCACAAGCTTTGGTGAGGCTTGGATAGAGGCCGCTCGCGGCTGCCGCAGCCATTGCCGTGCCCAAAAGCACGGCGTCGCCGCCAATTGGCTCGACGACGGTGCAGCCCGTCGCGTCGGCATAGAGTTCCATCAGCAACGGATTGCGGGTGTGGCCGCCTGTGACATGCAGCGTGTCGATGCCGTAGCCATTGGCGTTGAGCGCGTCGAGCACGTGGCGAAGGCCAAGTGCTATCGCAACGGCCGTGCGCCAGTAGAGCCGGCACAGGCTGTCGAAGGAGGCATCCAGCGTCAACCCGCTGATCACGCCCAGCGCATGCGGATCGGCCAGCGGCGAGCGATTGCCGTGGAAATCGGGCAGCACATGCAGACGTCCGGCCAGATCGAGCCCTTCGACGCTGCGCAGTTGCATGATGCGTTCGGTGATGCGCTGGTGCATCGCAACGTCGGGCTCGCCGCCAGCACCATGCCAGCGGATGATGTGGTCAAGCAGGGCGCCTGTTGCCGACTGGCCACCTTCGCTCAGCCAAAGATCAGGCAGCGCCGCGCCGAAATACGGCCCCCATACGCCGGCAAAAGGGCGCGGTTCCGCTGACATGGCCATCACGCAGCTCGAGGTGCCGGCGATCAAGGCGAGATGGCGTTCGATCCCGGGCCGGCCGCCGATGACGCCAACTGCACCTGCAAATGCGTCGATCATGCCAGCGCCGACTCGGCAAGCAATCGTGAGCCCCAGCGCCGAGGCGGCAGCTGGCGTAAGCGGGCCGAGATCGGAGCCGACAGGACTTGCCCGCCCAGGCAATGCGGCATGCTCGAAGAGGTCGGCAAGGCCAACCGCTGCGAAGAAGTCGTGACGCCATGCTTCGCGCTCGTGGGCGAGATAGGTCCATTTGGCGGTCAGCGTGCATTGCGAGCGGGCGAGCGAGCCGCATGCCTTGTAAGTGAGGAAATCGGCAAGGTCGAAGAGCTGACCGGTGCGGGCCCAGCTTTCCGGCAGATGACGCTTGACCCACATCAGCTTGGGCGTCGCCATCTCCGGTGACATGACGCCGCCGACATAATCAAGCACGTCGTTGCGGGTCGCCGTGCATTCGTCGGCCTCCGCCAAGGCGCGATGGTCGAGCCAGACGATAGTGTCCCAGCGGTCCTCACCGCAGCCCGACACGCCAACCTGCTCGCCAGCCTTGCCCCTGAACACCGTCGAGCATGTCGCGTCGAAGCTGATGCCGGCAACGGCGCCCGGCTCAACGTCAGCGGTCGCGCGCGCAAGACGCACTGCCGCGCAGACCGCCTGCCAGATGTTTTCGGAATCGTGCTCGCATTGGCCCGATATCGAGCGGTTCATGGCGATGGGATGTTCGGCGCGGCCGAGCAGCTTGCCTGCGGGATCGAAAATGCCGGCGCGCGCGCTGCCCGTGCCCACGTCGACGGCACAAAGATAGGCCGCCATCAGGATGACAACGCCCTGCAAAGCCCGTGCCGACTGCTGCTGCCGGACGGAGTTGGTCGCAATTTCACCTGATGTAAAAGTGCGCAAATCAAAGCCATGACGCGCAGTCTATATGCGGGTCATTGGTAATTCCAGCGGTCAGCGGCAGCTTGGACTTGGCTCACAGACTGTCGCCGAGGTAACGCGTCAGCGTCTCTTTGGTCCCCAGCTTCCAAAGCGTATCGAGACTATGGCTGAAGGCCTTGCCGAAGATCGGCGACTTGCCGACCTCGCCGTAGATGTCTTCCATGGCGAGCCAGGTCTCGGGCACGCCTCGGGCTGCCTTTGCGGTTGCATGCAAGCGATCCCAGTTGGGGTCGTTTGGTTCGATCGCCGCGCCTGAATCGGTGGTCCCGAAGCAATAGCGAGCCCAGAGCGCGGATTCGAGCGCGAGGCCCGTTATGCCAGCTCCTGCTTTCAGCCGGTCGGCGATGGTCGGAATGATGAATTTCGGCTGCCTGTTGGAGCCGTCGAGGCACAGCCGGCGAACGGTGTCGCCAATCTTCGGATTGGAAAAGCGGCGTTCGATGAGCTGGCAATACTCTTCCAGAACGACACCCGGCACCGGCGGCACGGTCGGGATGATCTCCTCGCGCTCTAGCTTGGCGAGGAAGGCGCGCACCAGCGGATTGTCCATTGCCTCGTGGACGAAATGGATGTCCATCAGCCCTGCGGGATAGGCAATGGTGGCATGGCCGCCATTGAGGATTCTGATCTTCATCAGCTCGAAGGGGGCGACGTCATGGACGAATTGCACGCCGACCTTTTCCAGCGCCGGGCGCCCATCGGTGAAATGATCCTCCATCACCCATTGCTTGAACGGTTCGCAGAACACCGGCCAATTGTCGTCGACACCGAAATCGCTGCTCAGGATAGCGCGCTCGCGGTCGGTGGTGGCAGGCGTGATGCGGTCGACCATGCTGTTGGGAAAGGCGACGTTTTCGCTGACCCAGCCAGCCAGCGTTTCATCAACCAGCCGGGCAAGCCCGACCATCGCATCTGATGTGACGTGGCCGTTGCCCGGGATGTTGTCGCAAGACATGACGGTGAAGGGCACGATGCCGTCTTCGCGGCGCCGCATGAGACCGGCGAGGATGATGCCGAACACGGTCTTCGGCGTTGCGATATTTTCAGCGTCCGCCACAATTTCGAGATGAGCCGGATTGAACACCCCGGATGCCGGATCGATGAAATAGCCGCCTTCGGTGATGGTCAGCGAAACGATGCGGATCGCCGGATCGGCCAGTTGCTCGATGATGGCTGCGGCGTCGCCAGGCATCAGGAAATCGGTCATGACTGAGGTCACGCGGGCGCTCATATGGCCGCTGTCCTGCTCCACCACGGTCGTCAGCCAGTCCTGCTCGGCCAGTTTCGCGCGGCCGACCTTTTCGCCATCGAAGACGCCGGCGCCAACGATCGCCCAATCATGGCCCAGACCGGAATTGAACAGCTCGTCGAGATAGACGCCCTGGTGCGAGCGATGGAAATTGCCGACGCCGAAATGCACGATGCCGGCTGTGAGCGACGAGCGGTCGTAAGTGGGCCGCGCGACGTTTCCGGGAAGCTGGCCGAGATTCGCTTGGGAGAGTTTCACGGTCATGGTTCGACGCTTTCCTTTTTGCGGTTCAAGCGCAGATGTCTCCGACCCCTTCGCCCCGTTTAGGGGAGAAGCTGGCCCTAAGGGTCGGATGAGGAGCGGCACTGACCGTGGAGGTCGGTTCTGCCCCGCACCCGCCTGCCGGCATCCTCTCCCCGTGAACGGGGCGAGGAGCGCTGTCTTCAGCTCATCCAGTTGCCGCCATCGACGTTGTAGGTCTGGGCGATGATGTATTGGCTCTCCGGCCCGGCGAGGAAAATCGCCATTCCGACGAGGTCTTGCGCGGTCCCCATTCGCCCAAATGGGACGGCCTCGCCGACAAGGCGCTTCTTTTCGCCTCGGGGCAGGTTTTCGTATTCGGCGAACAGCTCGTCGACGTGGTCCCAATGTTCCCCATCGACGACGCCAGGGGCGATGGCGTTGACGTTGATGCCATGCTTGATCAGGTCGAGCCCGGCTGATTGGGTCAGGCTGATGACGGCGGCCTTGGTGGCGCAATAGACACCGACGAGCGCTTCGCCGCGCCGGCCGGCCTGGCTCGCCATGTTGATGATTTTTCCGCCCCGGCCAGCGGCGATCATCGAGCGGGCCGCGGCCTGCATGGTGAACAGCGTGCCGGCGACGTTGACGGCAAACAGTCTGTCGTAGCTCGCCTTCGAAATCTCGACGATGGGTGCGAGGTCAAACAGGGCGGCATTGTTGATCAAGATATCGATCCCGCCAGCCTTGGCTTCGACCGCTTTCACCGCTGCCTCGATCGAGGCCATGTCGGTGACATCGAGCTTGACCGCATAGGCCGACGCTCCGATCTCGGCGGCTGTCTTTTCGGCGGCCTCAAGATTGATGTCGCCGATGGCAACTGTCGCCCCTTCGCGGACATAAGCCTCGGCGAAGCTACGGCCGATGCCGCGCGCGGCACCTGTGATCAGTGCCGACTTGCCCTTGAGCCTGCCGCTCACATCGCCCTCCCGTCGGTGCCAAAGCGGTGGATCTTGGCCGGGCTGGGGGTGAGGTAGATCGTTTCGCCATGGCGCACGCCGATCTCGCCGTCGGCACGGACCGTCAGCGGGCCAACCTGGTCCGCCTGAACGTGAAGGAAGGTGTCGGAGCCGAGATGTTCGGCGACCCCGACTGTTGCCTTCCATTCGCCTGATGTGGTCGAGATGCCAAGATGCTCGGGCCTGACGCCGATGGTCGTCGCACCATGCTTGGCAGCGGCCGCACCGTTGATCAGGTTCATCTTGGGCGAACCGATGAAGCCGGCGACAAACAGGTTTTTGGGCGTCTTGTAGAGGTCCATCGGCGAGCCGACCTGCTCGATGTTGCCGGCATTCAGCACCACGATCTTGTCGGCCATGGTCATTGCCTCGACCTGGTCGTGGGTGACGTAGATCATCGTCGTCTTGAGCTGGTGGTGTAGCTCGCTGATTTCCAGGCGCATCGTGCCGCGCAGGGCGGCGTCCAGGTTGGACAGCGGCTCGTCGAACAGGAATGCCGAAGGCTGCCGCACGATGGCCCGGCCGATGGCGACGCGCTGGCGCTGGCCGCCCGAAAGCTGGCCTGGCCGGCGCTCGAGATAGTTGGTCAGGTTCAAGACGCGGGCCGCGTCCTTGACCTTCTTGTCGATGACGGCCGGGTCGTCGCCAGCCATCTTCAGCGGAAAGGCGATGTTCTTGTAAACGCTCATATGCGGGTAGAGCGCATAGGACTGGAACACCATCGCCAGGCGCCGCTTGGCGGGAGCCTCGCCGGTGACGTCGCGGCCGTCGATGTCGATGCTGCCGGAGGTCGTGTCCTCCAGGCCGGCGATCAGCCTGAGCAAGGTCGACTTGCCGCAGCCCGAAGGCCCGACGAAGACGACGAACTCGCCGTCCTCGATCTCCAGGTCGATATTGGGGATGATGACGGTCGCGCCGAAGGATTTCGACACTTTCTTGAGCTTGATGTTTCCCATGGTTTCCTCCCGCGGGTTCGACTACTTCACGGCGCCGAAAGTCAGGCCGCGGACGAGCTGGCGCTGGGAGAACCAGCCCATGATCAGGATCGGTGCGATGGCCAGTGTCGATGCCGCCGAAAGCTTCGCCCAAAACAGGCCTTGCGGACTGGAGAACGACGCGATGAAGGCGGTCAGCGGTGCGGCGTTGGTGGTGGTCAGGCGGATGGTCCAGAACGACTCGTTCCAGGCCAGGATGATGTTGAGCAGCATGGTCGAGGCGATGCCGGGTACCGCCATCGGCGTCAGCACGTAGACGATCTCACCCCACAGCGAGGCGCCATCCATGCGCGCGGCTTCAAGGATTTCGCCGGGGATTTCGCGGAAGTAGGTGTAGAGCATCCACACCACGATCGGCAGGTTGATCAGCATCAGCATGACGGTCAGGCCGATATGGGTGTCGAGAAGATGGGTGTCGCGGAAGATCAGGTAGATCGGCACCAACACGGCAACCGCCGGCATCATCTTGGTGGAGAGCATCCACATCAGGATGTCCTTGGTGCGCTTGGTCGGCGAAAACGCCATCGACCAGGCGGCAGGAATGGCAATCAGCAGCGCCAGGATCGTCGAACCGACTGCGATGATCACCGAGTTCAGGAAGAACTTGAAATAGTTGCTCTGTGCCTGGACCTCGGCATAGCTCTCCAGCGTGCCCGACGGGATCAGGCTGAAGCCGGCGATCGCCTCGGTCTCCGACTTGAAGCTGGTGATGATCGTATAAAGAATCGGAAAGAAGATCAGCAGGGCCACCACCCAGGCGGCCACGGTGAACCCGATCTTGCGATTGGTCGAGACTGCGCGTGCCATGGGTTGCTCCTCACTTGTCCAGGTTCTTGCCGACGGCGCGCATCAGGAAGAAGGCGACGATGTTGGCAAGGATGACCGCGATGATGCCGCCGGCCGATGCGCCGCCGACGTCGTAGCCAAGAAGTGCCGTGCGGTAGATCAGGAAGGGCAGGTTGGTCGAAGCGTAGCCCGGGCCGCCATTGGTGGTGACGAGGATCTCCGCATAGACACCGAGCAGGAAGATGGTCTGGATCAGGATGACCACCGTGATGGCGCGCGAGATATGCGGGATCGTCAGATAGATGAAGCGGCTGACAAAGCCCGCGCCGTCCATTTCGGCCGCCTCTTTCTGCTCGCCGTCGAGTGACTGGAGCGCGGTCAAAAGGATCAGCGTGGCAAATGGCAGCCACTGCCAGGCGACGATGATGATGATCGAAAACAGCGGGTATTGCGCGAACCAGTCGACTGGCTGGGCGCCGAAGAACCTGGCGATGTCGGCGAAGACGCCGTAGCCAGGGTGCATGATCATGTTCTTCCACACCAGTGCCGCCACCGGGGGCATGACGAAGAACGGCGAGATCACCAGGATGCGCACGATGCCCTGGCCAAACATCGGCTGGTCGAGCAGCAGCGCCAGCGCGATGCCGCCGATGACGGTGATCAGCAGCACGCCGACAACCAGGACCAGCGTGTTCCAGATCGACTGGAAGAAGGCCGGGTCGGTGTAGAAATACTTGTAATTAAAGAGGCCGGCGAAGCTGACATTGCCCGGATTGAGCAGATTGTAGTTCAGGAACGAAAACCACAGCGTCATCGCCAATGGCACGATCATCCAGATAAAGAGCAGGATCACCGACGGCGCCATCATGAAGCGCGCGAGCGTACGGGTCTGTCGAGTAGCCATGGCTGTCACCGCGTAAGATCAAAAGATGCTTCGAGCGGAAAGGGGCCGTCCGGACTGGGAGACCGGACGGCCAGGCACCGGGAGGATGCCTATTTGATGTAGCCGGCGCGGGTCATTTCGCGGAGCGAGGCGGTCTGTGCACCAGCCAGCGCGTCATCGACGCTCGACTGTCCGGCGAGTGCCGCCGAAAACAGCTGTCCAACCGTCGTTCCAAGACCCTGGAACTCGGGAATGGCGACAAACTGCACGCCGACATAAGGCACCGGCTTGACGGTGGGCTTGGTCGGGTCGGCCGAGTTGATCGAGTCCAGCGTCATTTTGGCGAAGGGGGCTGCCTTCTGGTACTCGGGGTTGGCGTAGAGCGAGCTGCGCGTTCCCGGAGGAACGTTGGCCCAGCCTTCCTTGGAAGCGACGAGGTCGAGGTACCCCTTGCTGGTCGCCCAGGAGACGAACTTTTCAGCCGCTTCTGCCTTCTGCGTGCCGGCTGGAATGCCGAGCGACCATGCCCACAGCCAGTTGCCGCGCTTGCCGAGACCATTGTCGGGCGCCAGCGCATAGCCAACCTTGTCGGCAACGGTGGAGTCCTTGGGGTTCGACACGAAGGAAGCCGCAACCGTGGCGTCGATCCACATGCCGCACTTGCCCTGCTGGAAAAGCGCCAGGTTTTCGTTGAAGCCGTTGGAAGACGCGCCAGAGGGGCCGGCGTCCTTCATCAGGTCGACATAGAACTGCAGCGTCTTTTTCCATTCGGGCTGGTCGAACTGCGGTTGCCATTTTTCGTCGAACCAGCGCGCGCCAAAGGAGTTCGACATGGCGGTCAGAAAGGCCATGTTCTCGCCCCATCCGGCCTTGCCGCGCAGGCAGATGCCGTTGATGTCATTGGCCCGGTCGGTCATCTTGCGGGCAGCGTCAGCGATGAATTCCCAGGTCGGCGCGTCGGGCATTTTGAGCCCGGCCTTCTCCATCAGGTCCTTGCGATACATGACAAACGAGCTCTCGCCATAGAAGGGTGCTGCGTAGAGCTTGCCGTCGGCGGACAGGCCGCCGGCGATGGCTGGAATGATGTCGGCGGTGTCATAGTCGGCGCCGAGCTTGTCGAGCGGCAGCAGCCAGCCCTGCTTGGCCCAGATCGGAACCTCATAGGTGCCGATGGTCATCACATCATATTGGCCGCCCTTGGTGGCGATGTCGGTGGTGACGCGCTCGCGCAGCACGTTCTCTTCGAGCGTGACCCATTCGAGCTGGATATCCGGATTTTTGGTGGTGAAGTCGTCCGTCAGCTTCTGCATGCGGACCATATCGCCATTGTTGACGGTGGCGATGGTGATTGTTTCGGCGTGAGCGGCAAAAGCAAGCGCACTCGCTCCGCACAAGCCCAGGAAGAGCGTGTTCAGTTTCATCGAATTCCTCCCAAAGACCAAGATGAGCATTTGCCTTGGCTGTGAGCAATTATTCACCCGAACTGATTTATGTCAAGCAGGAATCTGGGCGCTGCCAATCCGCGACTGCCCAAAACCACGCCAATTGCTCACGCCATGAACAATAGGGCGGTTCGAGCGGTCGCCCAGATGCGGACGCGCCATGCCTCAACGGCAGGCGGCTGCCTGTCGTTGCGCAGCGGGTTGGAGATTTAGCTCAGCTGGCCAGCAAGGCAGCGGCGGTGCGCTCATCGGTGATGAGGCCGTTGACGAGGCGGCGGGTGACCGCAGCCAGGATGCCCGGCAGCTTGCGTTCGCCCATGGCGAGCGCCACGACCAGCGAGCGTTCGCGTGAGGGCAGGGGTGCGGAAGCGACACGATCGTTGGTGATGCCGTCGATCAGCCTGCCGTCGCGGTCGAAGGCCCAGCCGACGATCTCACCGACCGCGCCTGCCTTCTGCAGCGCCTTGAGTTCGGCTTCGGTGATGAAGCCGTCCTCATAGAGCGGGGCCCTGGGGCCCATGTCGCCGACGCCGACAAAGGTGACGTCGGCTTGCGCTGCCAGCGCCAGCGTCGGCTGGATGAGCGGCTGGCTGTGCAGCATGCGGCGTTCGTCCGGCGACGAGGCAATGGCCGGCAAAGGCATGGGAAAACTGCGCGCCTTGATGGTGTCGGCCATGTTGAAGATGACATTGTAGAACGCTGCCGAGCCGTCGGGCGAGATGTTGCCGGTCAGCGAAACCACCTTGTGGTGGGGGCATTCCATCGGCGGCAGCTGCTCGATCGCCGCTTTCAGCGTGCGGCCTGTGCCGATTGCCATGACGATAGGCTCGGCCGAGCGCAGCCATTTCTCGATCTCGGTGGCTGCTGCCTGGGCGATACCGATGGTGGTCGACGACGAATCCGGATCGCTGGGCGTGACCTCGACAAGGTCGAGCGCAAAACGCGAGCGCAGCCGCGCGGCAAGGTCGAGGCAGTTGGCGATCGGATGGTCGACCCGGACCTTGATCAGTCCCTCCGACATGGCCAGCGAGACCAGGCGCTGTGCTGTCTGGCGCGAGACGCCAAGCTTGGTTGCGATCTGGTCCTGGGTGTTGCCCGCGACGTAATAGAGCCAGCCCGCGCGGGCAGCCTCATCAAGCCTTGCGTTTTCTGTCCGGGAACTCATGCGTCGCGCCTCATGCTCAGGCCTGGCAGTTTCGCAGGGTTTTCAGAAATGCGCAATTGCTCGCTGATGTGTCATTTGTTCGACATGGCGATTGGTGCGCACACGTCGAAATCGCGCATCGTCGAGCTACGAAACGCGGTGAACTGCTCACATGTCTTATTGGAAGAAGTGGTAGCGGGAAGTGGACTCGAACCACCGACCCCAGGATTATGATTCCCGTGCTCTAACCAACTGAGCTATCCCGCCAGGGTGGAGAAGGCTCGAAAAACTGTCTCGCAAGAGGCAGGCGTCGATGCGTTCGCCAAGGTCGGGCGGATATAATGTCTGGATGACGAACCTGTCAAGCAGTCACATCGGGCAATTCCGGATTATTCCCATGACGCTTCGTCAGGTGGTTGTTCAGCGTGTTGCTGGCGGGTTTTCACACGGCATTCCTGCAGCGCTGGAGCGCGCAAACGACGTTCGGCCATGACAGCGTTTTGGCCGCAGAGTTCGCTGCAAGCGAGCTTGGCTGTTGCGTGTATGCTCAAATGCATGCGCGCCAGGTGATTTTGGCGCAGGCTGCGGGGTTGAGTTCACAAGGCGCGGCCACTATGTCTGCCGACATAAATCCCCTTGGAAAGAGCCTGATGAAACCGCGTATTGCAGTCCTTGGATGCGGATATTGGGGCGGCAATCATATCCGCACCCTGAAGTCGCTTGGTGCCCTTCATGCCGTCTCCGACATCGACCCGGCTCGTGCCGAGCGCTTTGCCGCCGAGCAGGGCTGCCTGGCAGTAACCCCTGACGAACTCTTTGCCCGCGACGACATTGATGCCGTGGTCATGGCGCTGCCGCCGCAGTTTCACGCCGATTTTGCGATTCGTGCTGTCGAGGCCGGCAAGGACGTGCTGGTCGAAAAGCCGATCGCGCTGACCGTGCCCGACGCCGAACGCGCCGTGAAGGCCGCGCGCGACAATGGCCGCGTATTCATGACCGGTCACGTGCTGCGTTTCCACCCGGCCTTCGAAGGGCTCAAGGCGCTTGTCGACAAGGGCGAACTTGGAGAAATCGGCTACATCCATTCGCACCGTCTCGGCCTCGGCAAATTCCACGCCGAAAACGATGCGTTGTGGGATCTGGCACCGCATGATCTGTCGATGATCCTGGCGATCACCGGCACTTCTCCCATCGAGGTGCGTGGCGAGGGTGCTGCGGTGCTCGATCACCTTAGCGATTTCGCTCACCTGCACATGCGTTTCCCCAACGGTCTGCGCGGGCACTTGTTTGCGTCCAGGCTCAATCCCTATCGTGAGCGTCGGCTGACGGTGGTCGGAACCAAGGGCATGGCGGTGTTCGACGATGTCGAGCCGCAGGAGCGCAAGCTAGCCGTCTATCGCCACAATGTCTGGCAAGATGGCGGGCAGTGGACGTCGACCATGAACGAGCCGACTTACATTCCGCTCGAAAATGCCATGCCGCTGACGCGCGAGCTCGAGCATTTCATCCATTGCATCCAAACGCGGGAAGAGCCGCGCACTGGCGCTGAAGAAGCGCTCGGCGTGCTCAGGATTCTCACCGCGGGAACGGTCACGCACGATTGAGCTGAAAGGGGGGTAGGGCAATAGGGCTATTGCTGCTGCCCTGCTGCCTTATTCCCCTTGGGCTCGGCCCAGAAGCCACCAGCCGGCAAGGGCCAGGGCGGCAAGCCACACCACCACAACGAAGGCGAGGCCGGCCAGGCTCCGGGGCTTGGTGACAATTTCGGCCGCCTCGGCGCGGAAGCTGGCCATCAGTTCGGTCGGGATCATGCGGACAACCAGCCAGATGCCCAGAGGCACGATCAGAAGATCATCGAGATAGCCGAGAATGGGCACGAAATCGGGGATGAGGTCGAGCGGGCTCAATGCGTATGCAGCGACGCACGCGGCGGCTAACCGGGCGTACCAGGGCGTCAGCGGGCTGCGCGCGGCACGATAGAGCGCCACGACATCGCGCTTCAGGAGCCGCGCCCAGCGTTTGGCTGCTTCCATCATGGTGACAGTGATTACTCTGCAGCTATCGGTCCCGGCGTTGCGGCCAGCCGCGACAGCATCGCTTCGGCGTCGGCGTGGCGCTCGGAGCGCTCGATGAAGCCGCCGCCAAAGACGCGCGCTTCGTTGCCATCGTCGGAATAGAGCACGCAGGCCTGTCCCGGAGCGATGCCCGACTCGCCGTCGACCAGCTCGACCCATGTTGCGCCATCACGGTGGTGCAAGACGACAGGACGCGGCGGGCGCGACGAGCGTACCTTGGCGTAAAGCTCGAGCCCGCCAGCAGGCACGGCGGATAGCGCGTCGTCGCCGAGCCAGTTCATGCCACGCAGGAAGATCTTGTGCGTCTCCAGCGCCTCGCGCGGGCCGACGACGACACGCGCATGCTCGGCGTCGATATGCACGACATAAAGCGGCTCGCCCGAAGCGATGCCGATGCCGCGGCGCTGGCCGATGGTGTAGCGCAAGATGCCTTCATGGCGGCCGAGCACGCGGCCGTCGATATGGACAATATCGCCAGGATTAGCTGCCGATGGCCTGAGCTTGGCGATGATGTCGGAATATTTGCCCTGCGGCACAAAGCAGATGTCCTGGCTGTCCTGCTTGGCGGCGACCGTCAGGCCCATGCGCTCGGCGGCGGCGCGAACGTCGGGCTTGGACATGCCGCCCAAGGGAAAGCGCAGATAGTCGATCTGCTCTTGGGTCGTGGCGAACAAGAAATAGCTCTGGTCGCGGTCGGCGTCGACCGGCCGGTACAGCGACCGGTGGGCACCGTTCTGCTTGGAGCGGATATAGTGGCCGGTGGCGAGGGCGGCAGCGCCCAACTCACGTGCGGTGGCCAGCAGGTCGGCAAACTTGACAGTCTGGTTGCACGACACACAGGGGATCGGCGTCTCGCCCGCGACGTAGCTTTCGGCGAACGGGTCGATCACCGCCTTGCGGAACCGCTCCTCGTAGTCGAGCACGTAATGGGGAATGCCGAGCGTTTCGGACACGCGACGGGCGTCGGCGATGTCCTGGCCAGCACAGCAAGAGCCGGCGCGATGGGTCGCGGCACCATGGTCGTAGAGCTGAAGCGTGACGCCAACGACGTCATAACCCTCTTGTTTGAGCAGGCCCGCCACGACTGAAGAATCGACACCACCCGACATGGCAACAACCACGCGGGTGTCTTCGGGGCGTCCGGGCAGGTCCAGGCTATTCATCGGGATTGCGTTCCGCTGTCTTAGGGTCGGCTGCATGCCAATGGCTGCAATATAGGTCAAGCCTCTTCGCAGTGCCACCCGCACCGGGCCGATAGGCGTTTTTCGACGCGAAACCAGCCAACGGGGCAGATGGTTAAATTGCGGATTGAGAGTCTAACGTTCTGTTCACGTTCGTTACTTAGCTCTTAGTATTCGCTTAGGCAATTTTTAAAGCTGTGGCGCTAGTGTGGCAGGTGATTGGGTCTTTGAGTTTTTAGTAGAGAGTACGATGACCGATCTGGTTAGACCGCGTGTCAAATATGTTATCGGGCCGGACGGCAGCCCGCTTACGATTGCCGATCTGCCCCCGACCAACACGCGCCGGTGGGTCATCCGCCGAAAGGCGGAAGTGGTCGCAGCGGTCAGGGGAGGGCTGCTCAGTCTCGACGAAGCGTGCCAACGCTACAAGTTGACGACTGAGGAGTTCTTGTCCTGGCAGGCTTCCATTGACGAATACGGGCTTGCAGGCCTGCGCACCACGCGCATCCAGCAATACCGTCATTGACACCGGCCGTTGCGGCCAACCAATAAGAAAGGGTGCGGCTTGCCGCACCCTTTTCCATTTGGAGCTGGATTTCCCGCGCTCTAGAGCGTCAGCACCACCTTACCCTTGGGCTTGCTGGCAAGGTAGGTATGCGCCGCGCCCGCCTCAGCGAGCGGGAAGCTTTTGGCGACATGGACCTTGAGCTTACCGGACGCCGCCAGCTTGGCGAGTTCTTCCAGCCCCTCACGGTCGGGCCGCACCAAAATCCGCTCGATGCGAATGCCGCGCGCCTTGGCGTCTGACTGCGCCTTTTCGCTGGTGTCGAGCAGGGCAATGAGCCCGCCGCCCTTGCGCAGCACCTTCAGCGATTTTTCGGCATGGTCGCCGCCCAGCGGCTCAAACACCATGTCGACCTGGCCCGTCTTGGCAATAAAATCGTCCTTGGTGTAGTCGATCACCTCGTCGGCGCCCAAAGAGCGGACGAAATCGACCTTGCCCGGGCTTGCGGTGGCAATGACGTAAGCGCCGCGCGCCTTGGCGATCTGTACCGCGAGATGGCCGACACCGCCCGCAGCCCCATGGATCAGCACCCGCTCTCCGGCCTTGAGCTTCCCTGAAATCACCAGGCCCTGCCAGGCGGTCAGGCCGGCGAGGGGAAGGGCTGCCGCCGCTTCATGGTCGAGCGCTTCAGGCTTGTGCGCCAGTTCGCTTGCCGGGACTGATGCAAGCTCGGCATAGGCCGCCGCCTGCGCGGGGAAACGTGGCATGCCGAAGACTTCGTCGCCTGTTGCAAAGCCGTTGGCGGCCGGGCCGACTGCTTCGACGATGCCGGACAAATCCCAGCCGAGCACGAAAGGCGGTTCACCCAAAAGCGGGTAAAAGCCGCCGCGCACGGCGGCATCGACGGGATTGACGCCCGCTGCCTTGACGCGGATCAGCACTTCGCCTGCTTTGAGCTGCGGTGCGGGCTGCTCAGTGATCTCAAGCACTTCAGGTCCGCCGACGGTGTTCTGGGTAATGGCACGCATGGGAATGGCCTCCTTGGGATGAATGTATGTGCCACTATCATTTGGATAGTATCATTCTCTTGTCCAGTATGTACCTGCATGATATATAGGTACCCTATGGATAGTAATTGCGCACCCGACACACCCTTCGGCTACGATGCCTTCAGGCGCGAATGCATGTCGCACACCGTGCTCGAGATGCTGGCGAGCAAATGGGTCTATCTGGTTGTCGGAGCTTTGAAGCCGGGCAGGCGGCGCCATGGCGAGCTTGCCCGCAAGGTCGAAGGCATCACGCCCAAGATGCTGACGCAGACCCTACGAATTCTGGAGCGTGACGGGCTGGTGCGGCGCGAAATCTTCCCGGTCATTCCGCCGCGCGTCGAATATGAGCTGACGGAACTCGGACACAACCTTGCCGAGCTGCTCAACCAGATCAGGGTCTGGGCCGAGCGCCATGCGCCTGAAATTCGTGATTCGCGCGCCCAGTCGCTGGCCGGCGAAAATGAGCCGGCTGAATTTGTGGCCTAGGGCCCTGGTGCTTCCCGATGGACGCTTGAGTTCGGGAGCTACTTAGCGCCGGTTATCCTGCACTAACTATCTGGAAAATATCTTCTTTTAGCCGATCATCGCGCTGCGTCCGCCGGCCTCGGCGTCGCGGGTGCTGCGGTCGCGCGATTCGAGCATCTCTGCCTTGGACAGCTCCGCTTCAGCTTCGGCGAGTAAGGATTCGGCTGCGGCGCGCTGTTGCGCCAGGTCATGCTGGGAGTTTTTGAGATTGTCACGTCGTTGCCGCGCGGCTTTGGCGAAGGTCGGATAGGCGAAATGATTGAGATCAGTGATCCCCGCCTTCTTTTCTTCGGCGACGATCTGCAGTTCCAGATCGTTGGCCATGCGGTCGAATTCGGCGATCATCGAATCGAGCTGCATCAGCTGCCGGCGCTTTTCGTTCACCTGAAACTGCTTGAGTCTGACCAGGTTCTCACGTGATTTCATGACCCGATACTCCCGAACACCGAAAAACGCACTTCTACTCGCCTACTCCGGCCCCGAGGGACCTCGCCGCAACCGAACCGGTTTTGAACTCCCGGATATGGAAAACAAACTTTTAAAGTTTTTCTCCGCCGGTAACCATTCGTTTACGCGCATCGTTAATCATATCCATCGAGACTTAAGACCCGGTAAAGATTCTGGTTTTCGCCGCGAATGTGATCGGGTTGTCTCCGGAGTCGCTTAGTCAGCCTTGTTAATGCGTCGCGTTAAGATGTTGACCGTGTGATTCATGTTTAGATTCAAGTGGGTGTATGCGCCGGTTAAAATTTCTGATATGGTCTTCCATACGAAATTAGGTTTTGTTAACCATTCGATGGCAGCCTCCGATTCAGTAGCACTGGGCCGGTATGGATTGGACCGCGAAGAGGTTCCGGCAGCAGAAAAGGGGATATGAATGCGCGTTCTGCTGATAGAAGACGACAGTGCAACCGCACAGAGCATCGAATTGATGCTCAAATCGGAGAGCTTCAACGTCTATACGACCGATCTCGGCGAAGAAGGCGTCGATCTCGGCAAGCTCTATGACTACGATATCATCCTTCTCGACCTGAACCTGCCTGACATGTCGGGCTACGAGGTTCTGCGCACTTTGCGCCTGTCCAAGGTCAAGACGCCGATCCTGATCCTCTCCGGCATGGCCGGTATCGAGGACAAGGTGCGCGGCCTCGGCTTCGGCGCCGACGACTACATGACCAAGCCGTTCCACAAGGACGAGCTGGTGGCGCGTATCCATGCGATCGTCCGCCGTTCGAAGGGCCACGCCCAGTCGGTCATCATCACCGGCGAGCTGATCGTCAATCTCGACGCCAAGACGGTCGAGGTTGGTGGCCAGCGCGTGCACTTGACCGGCAAGGAATACCAGATGCTGGAGCTGCTCTCGCTGCGCAAGGGCACCACGCTGACCAAGGAAATGTTCCTCAACCACCTCTATGGTGGCATGGACGAGCCGGAACTGAAGATCATCGACGTCTTCATCTGCAAGCTTCGCAAGAAGCTCGACGCTGCTTCCGGCGGCCAGAGCTTCATCGAAACTGTCTGGGGCCGCGGCTATGTGCTGCGTGAGCCGGAAGAGCTTCGCGAAATCGCCTGATTTTCTTGCACTACCTTCAGTCAAACCCGGCCTCCGTGCCGGGTTTTCTTTTTTCCAGAACGCATTGCATGCGGATGAACGCTTGCGATTTGCGCTTCGCCGCCCTTTGTCCAGGCCTCTGCGCCAGCCGGGTTCAGGCTGCTACGTCGAAGGCGCGGAAGCGGTCGAGCAGTTGCGGCCGGGTGAACGGCTTCAGCAGATAGCCTTGGGCGCCTGCCCGCTTCGCGCGCATGATGGCGCCAATGTCGACCTCTGTCAGGCAGATCGCGATCTGCGGCTTGACCCTGCCGTCCATGGCGCGGACACGGCGGATGAACTCGGCCGGTGTCATATCCTCCAATGCGCCGTCGACAACGATGATTTCGGGCATGTCATAGGCGCACATGTCGAGGCCCTCAGCACCGGTCGAGGCTTCGACGACGGCCAGGTCCGGGCCATTCAGGATGCGTTTGGCGACTTTGCGAATGACGCTCGAATCATCGACGAACAGGCAGCGCTTCATATCCCGTTCCTCTTTTCGGGAGCCGAGCGCGCCAAACGCGCCGGGGTGTTTCCTGGACCCTAGCGTTGGTGCGTAAAGAAGCGGAAAACCCGGATGGTAAAAAACTTGGAAATATTGGCGGAAAGGGATGTTTTCTGCCACGTGCCAAGCGTTCGCTGGCTGGTCTCAAGTTTTTGAGGCTCGGCAGCGGGATGCCGGCAAATCGCCGTCGATTGTCTGGCTGATATGCTCGCAAACATCAGCCAAGCTATGCGCGATCACCAGGCATGACCTGGCGATCGTCCTAAGCTGGTCTTTAGCTATACAGAAAGCCTGGTGCTATCACTCGGCTGTCAGCAGGATCTCTTCGGGCGTTGCATGGATCGAGATCGTCATGCCGGCCTCGCGCGCCAGAAGCAACGCGTAGTAGGGCTGCACCGAATGGGCGTCGATCGGCTCTTCCGGCTTCTGGCCGGAATGCAGTTCGAGGAACTTCGGTGGCACGCGCAGCATCGGGCCACTGGCCGACAGGGTGAATTTCGGCGCCGTATCCACGTTTTCAAGCAGGACGTTGAGCTTGCCGCCGCGCGGGATCGCGGCATGGGCGACCAGGAGCAGGTTTAGCAGCAGCTTGACCTTGTTCTTGGGCAAAAGCGCGCGCCCGCCGCTCCAGATCAGTTCCGGCTTTTCGTTCTTGAAAAAGGCGGTCGCGACCGCTTCGGCGTCGCCGGTGTCGATCAACATACCGGCCGAGCCGGCCGCGCCAAAGGCGATGCGTGCGAACTGCAAGCGTGCCGAGGCATTGCGGGCGCTGGTGCGGATGAGGCGCATGGCGTCTTCGTCGGCACCGCCTTCGTCGAGCAGTTCAAGTCCGTTGTTGATGGCGCCAACCGGCGAGATGATGTCGTGGCAGACCCGGCTGCACAGCAGTGCTGCAAGGTCAGGAGCGGAAAGCGTCAACAATTCGGCCATGAACGGCATCCCTCGGGCAAATGGCTTGAACCACAATAATGGGGCCACGGCACCCGGCTGGGCGAATCAGGGCTGGCCTTGCAGTCCTCTTGGTTACACAGCGCCGCCTCATGCGGCAAGAAACAGCAGCCAAAGGGTGCGCGAAATGCTGGCTTTTCTGCGCAAATCAAGACTTTCCCACTCATGGGCATGCCTTCGATCCGCCATCTTCGTAGGCCAGTTTAATGGTTGAAAAAGGATTACGGCATAGTTTGCCGGAGTTGGACCAGCCAGCCGCCAATCAAGAGCAGCAGCGGGTCCGGGGCGTCGGAGAGAGTGTGCTCCCAGACGGAGATTTGGAAGCATGATTTCCCGATTCTATGGCCGGACGTTTGCCCGGCTTGTTGCCGCGGTGTTCGTCCTTGTCGGCGTTCTGGCATTTTCGACATCTGCGTCGCGCGCGCAGCAATATACCTCGCAGGAGATCCTTGATTCCGGCCATCGCTTTTTTGGTTCGACTTCGGGCGGTCTCGCCAGCGTCGTCGAAAAGGTCTTCGCGTCTTACGGACTGCCGAACGGCTATGTCCTCGGCGAAGAGGGTTCCGGCGCCTTTGTCGGCGGCCTGACCTACGGTGAAGGCACGCTCTACACCAAGAACGCCGGCGACCATAAGGTCTACTGGCAGGGGCCTTCGCTGGGCTGGGATTTCGGCGGGCAGGGCTCGCGCACCATGATCCTAGTCTATAATCTCGATGACGTGAACAATCTCTACGATCGTTATGGCGGTGTCGCGGGTTCGGCCTATGTGGTTGCCGGTGTCGGCTTCAACGTTCTCAAGCGCGGCAATATCCTGCTGGTACCGGTACGCACCGGCATTGGCGCCCGGTTGGGCGTTAATCTCGGTTACCTGAAATTGACCCAGCAGCCGACCTGGAATCCGTTCTGATCGCGTACAGAGCGGATCGGACGGGTACCACAACGGTATCGCGCGTCCTGATGGACGCGCAAAGGACGCTGAACAGTCAAATCTGTGCATGATCCCTTGCGAAAATCGATTTCGATTTTCGGGGTCATGCATAGCATTTGCAGCGGTGCTGGATTCCTGCCATGGGAACATGGCAAACTCGCGCCTGTCCGTAACGGGTAAAGTGCTTTGGTCCAGTCAATCCTGTTTTTCGTTCTTGGCTTTCTGACCGCCGGGTTTTTCGTGCTGCTGATCGCGCCTGCGGTGTGGCGTCGCGCCGTCTCGGTCACCCGGCAGCGGGTCGAGGCCAAACTTCCAATGACGCTGGAAGAAATCCGCGCGGACAAGGACAGTCTGCGCGCCGAGCACGCCATGGCGCTGCGCAAGGTCGAGGTCCAGCTCAAGGCGTCGCAGGAAAAGGTGCTCTCGCAGGCCGTCGACCTCAGCCGCATCCGTGAGGCGCAGAAGATCGTGGTTACCGACCATGCCGACGAGGTGCGCGTTGTCAGCGAGCTCGATGCCAAGCGCGGCAACCTGCGCAATGAACTCGGCAAGCGTGACGAACAGATCAAGGCGCTGGTCGCCCAGCTCGCCGAAGCAGAGCGCGTGCTGGAGCAGCGTGCGCGTGAGGTCGAAGAAATCGGCGGCCTGTATGACGAGGCCAGCCTGTCTTCGAGCAATCGCCAGATTGAACTGGTGAACCGCGAAAGCGAGTTAGGCAAGCTGTCGGACGACATGTCGACGCTGCGCCATCAGCGCAATGAGACCGACCAACGGCTGAGCGAACTCGAAGCCGATAACAAGGCGGTGCGCGAAGCGTTGAAGGCGGAGACCAGGCGTGCTGGCGAACTCGACAGGAAATTGCAGGAAATGGCGGCGTCGCTGGACGATCGTGACGACAAGATCGAGCAGCGCGAGGGCGAACTTGCCCAGGCGCGTGAGCAACTGAAAAGCCCGCAAGGCACGCAGGAGACCAACAGCATGACCAACGGAGCCGCTCCCTCGCTCGAGCGCGAACGCCTCGAAGGTCGGCTGACCACCCTGATGCGCGAGAACAAGCGGCTCAAGGGTGAGCTTGCCCAGGCGGGGCGGAACGCTTCGACGCCGGGGCAGGATTCGCAATTGCGCGAACAGATGCACGAGCTGGCCGCTGAGGTCGTTGCACTTACGGCACGGCTCGAAGGGCCAGATTCGCCGATTGCCGACGTGCTGGCCAAGGTCGGCGAGAGCCGTGCTCCGAGCAATGGCGAGGCGCCGGCGGTGATCAGCCTTGCCGACCGTGTCCGCGCGCTGCAGAAGTCGCCAGCGGCCGAGTAGGCTCGTTCAGTTCGTGGCGTCGGTGAAGTGATGCAGCGCGATCGCCGAGGCAGCCGCGACATTGAGGCTGTCGAAACCCGGCGCCATCCGTATGCGTGCCGTCGTCAGTCGTTTCAGCAGCGGCTCGGGCAGGCCTTCGCCTTCGGTGCCGAGATAGAGCGCCAGCCGCTTCGGGCGCTTCAAGTCGCGGATGTCGGCCTTGCCCGCAGGCGATAGCGCCAATTGCTCGAAACCATGGCGAGACAGTGCATCGGCGAGTTCGCTGGCCGTTCCCCCTGCGGTGAACGGCACCTTGAGCGCGGCGCCGACCGAGACCCTGATCGCCTTGCGGTAGAGCGGATCGCAGCAGGTTTCGTCGAGCAACACCGCATCGGCGCCAAAGGCTGCGGCGTTGCGGAAAATCGAGCCGATATTGTCGTGATTGGAAATGCCGACCGGCACAGCCACCAGCGCACGCTCGGGCAGGGCGCTCAACATGTCATCGACCGAAATCGCGGTGCCCTTGAGGCCGATGGCAAGAATGCCACGATGCATGTGAAAGCCGGCGATGGCGTCGATGACCGTGCTCGATGCGACATAGACAGGCATGCCCTCGGGGGCTTGGCTCAGCGTCTCAGTCATGCCGGAGAGGCGATTTTCGAGAACCAGCACCGACTCTGCCACAAAGCGCCGCGCGCCAAACAGCACGTTGAGCACGACCTTGCCTTCGGCGACGAAGCGTCCTTCGCGGCCGACAAGGTCGCGCTCGCGTATGTCGAGATAAGGAGCGACACTCGGGTCGGTGGGGTCGTCGATGCGGATGATGTTCATGGCTGCTTCATAGCGGAGGGCAGGCCGCTATGGGAGCCTGGAAAGGGCTGGATAGTTTCAGGCGTCTTCGAAAATGCCTTCCAGCGTGCCGAGAAGCTTGCGCACGGCGTCGGACTTGCAGGTGTAATAGATCATCTGCCGATCGCGCCGCGTTTCAACCAGCTCTTCGTTGCGCAGGCGCGCAAGATGCTGGGACAGTGCCGATTGGCTCAACGATACCTTTTCGGCGATAGCGCCCACCGACATCTCCGTGTCGAGCAGGTGGCTCATGATCATCAGTCGTTTTTCGTTGCCCATAAGCGTGAGCAAGGAGGCCGCAGCTTCCGCATTGGCCGTCAGTTTTTTCGGTTTCATGGGTACCCCGTGTATCCGCAATGCTTTCCGGCGTCATGGGGGCAACAACGCCGAATTACCAAGCCAGCTCGTCAGTGGAATCAATAGCCGAATCTAGCTTCTTCAGCACAAATCAGCTTTCACTCAAAAAATCAAGACTTGGCTGCGCGACCTTCCTTTGCCATTTCGACAAGGCTTCGTCTGAGATCCGCTGCCTCGCCAAGCATTTCCGGGAACAGCACGCGGCCGGTCTCGTCGCCCGCTGCCAGATCCATCCCCTCCGGATCAAAGCCGCTGAGCACCCAGCCCTTGTCGGCGAGCTTGCCGAAGTGACTGGCATAGATGGCGATTGCCTCGCGATGGTCGGCGTTCATGTGATCGAGCGCTGACTGCTCGGCCCCAGCAATCGCCTCCACCGCAGCGCCCGCCAGAAGGAGGTCGTGGCGGGTCAGCAGATAGGCCTTGCCAAAACCGCCATTGAGGTTGGCGCGCTCCAGCTCGAGCCGGAAGACTGCAAAATCGCCGAGCCCGGCATAAAGCTTTGCCTTGGGGTTGCGGTTGAGGTAGCGGCGCTCGGCGCGGGCCTGCTCGGGTGTGCCGCGTTCCAGGCGAACCGCCCGGCAAAACAAGGTGATACGTGGATAGGCGAGCGGGTCACCCTTGCCGATCTCGCCGACCAGAAGCGAGCAGCGCGGATCGGCGACGATGCCCTTGGTGTGGGCGGACAGCCCTGAGATCAGGATCAGCGGCGTGCCATCGACGTCGGTGGCAGTGCCGACGCGGCTGGCGAGAGGTGAACCGGTCTCCGGCTCGATGACGGCAAGCGCGCCGTGACGGGCTGTGCGCATCAGTGAGCGGGCAAGCGCTATCGCCTGGGCATCGGTCTCGCGAATGACGTCTTTCTTGCGCTCTTCCACTGCTTCACCACTAAATATGACTAATTTAATCTACTTATCCAAAGCAGCGCAGGCTTGGCAAGGGCATCCCTAGGCCAAAATGGAAAACAGCCCCGGAAGCTTGCGCTGCCGGGGCTGAGGATATTCGATTTCGGGGCGTTCGGCGCCTATTTCGGTGCCATGCGGATCGCGCCGTCGAGACGGATGGTCTCGCCGTTGAGCATCTGGTTCTCAACGATGTGCAAGGCAAGGGCGGCATATTCCGATGGCTCGCCGAGGCGCGGCGGGAAGGGGACTGCGGCTCCCAGGGAATCCTGCACCTCTTGCGGCATCGCCGCCATCATCGGGGTCTTGAAGATGCCGGGCGCAATGGTTGCGACACGGATGCCCGAGCGGGCGAGGTCGCGCGCGATCGGCAACGTCATGCCCACGACACCGCCCTTGGAGGCGGAGTAGGCGGCCTGGCCCATCTGGCCGTCATAGGCTGCGACCGAGGCTGTGCTGACGATGACGCCGCGCTCGCCGCCCTGCAGCGGCTCGAGCTTCGATGCGGCGTCGGCAAACAGGCGGATCATGTTGAAGGAACCGATCAGATTGACCTCGATCACCTGGCGGAACACGCTGAGCGGATGGGCACCGTCCTTGCCCACCGTTTTCACGCCGACGGCGATGCCGGCGCAGTTGACGAGGATGCGCGCGGTGCCGAGCTTGGCTTCGACTTCGGCGAAAGCTGCAACAGCACTTTCTTCGTTGCTGACATCGCAACGCACGGCGATGCCGCCAATGTCGGCGGCAACCTTTTCGGCGCGTTCAAGGCTGAGATCGAAGATCGCGACCTTGGCGCCCTTGGCTGCGAGTGCGCGTGCGGTGGCTTCGCCAAGGCCGGAGCCGGCGCCGGTGACCACTGCGATCTGCCCATTTGGATTCATGTCAGCCTAGTCCTCTGTTGCTGTGAATGAATGCTCTAGCGCATCGGCCCGAAAACCGTAATCGGTTTCGGTTGTCGCAGGCTCGCGCTTGGCTCAGGCAGCCTCGGGCGCGCGCTGCGGCGTCTTGGCCAGATCGGCATGAACGACCTCGCCGGAAAGCAGCGCCACCGCACCCGGCACGATCTCGTGTGCGAGCAGGCGGTTGAGATCGACGGGGCGCGGCATTTCAATCTGGCCACGCGGAATGCGGGCGAAACCGAGCGGCCCGTAATAGGGTTCGTCGCCGACCAGGACCACTGCGGGCTCGTTTGCCTTCGCGGCCGCGGCAAGCGCCATGGCAACGAGTTTGCGGCCGATGCCCATGTTCTTGAAGTCGGGACGCACGGCAAGCGGACCAAGCATCTGCGCGCGCCCTTCACCGGCAGCAATCGGCGTCATCCTGACCGAGGCGATCACCTGGCCGCCCTGCATGGCGACAAAGGACAGCGAGCGGTCGTGCGGGCCGCCTTCGCGGATCTTGTAGGCGGCGCGGGTGAAGCGGCCGGGCCCAAAGGCTTCGGCATTGATGTCGTCGATTTCGAGGTCGTGCGCCGGGGTTTCCGGCAGATAAGTCACGTCGGCGAGGGTCATGTTCTGTGCAGTCCGGTGTCCTGGGATGAGGTGCCGCGAGCCAAACCGCAGCATTCGCAAGTCAGCGCTTCAAGCGCGTGCGCTCATTCGTCGTCGGTCGATCCGGATATTTGCAAAACAATGTGACATCGAAATGCCCGCTAGCATCATTTGAAGCGCCCGTCCATCGTGCATTTGAGTGATGTGCGTCTGCTGTTGACGATCCGTTCAGACAGTCGCCCTTCGGATTGGGCCCTTCGTGTCCTACATGGTGGCAAACGAAAGGATTTTACGATGGGATTGCTGGTCGAAGGCAAATGGCAGGACCGCTGGTACGACACCAAGTCGACGGGCGGCAAATTCGTGCGCTCGCATTCGCAATGGCGTGACTGGATCACGGTCGATGGCAAGCCGGCGGAGGGCCGCATGCGCGGCTTCAAGGCCGAGCCGGGGCGCTACCACCTCTATGTCTCGCTCGCCTGTCCCTGGGCCCACCGGACGCTGATCTTCCGCGCGCTGAAGAAGCTCGAAGACATCATCTCGGTTTCGGTCGTGCATCATTTCATGGGCGAGAACGGCTGGACCTTCCGCACCGACGATGGCGCCACTGGTGACACGCTCTACGGCCTCGATTTCCTGCACCAGATCTACACCAAGGCGGATCCGACCTATTCGGGCCGCGTCACCGTGCCGGTGCTGTGGGACAAGAAGGAAAAGACGATCGTTTCCAACGAATCGTCCGAGATCATCCGCATGCTGAACTCGGCTTTCGATGAATGGGGCGATGCCTCGGTGGATTTCTATCCCGAAAAGCTGCGTAGCGAGATCGATGCGGTCAACGATCTGGTCTACCCCTCGATCAACAATGGCGTCTATCGCGCCGGCTTCGCCACCACGCAGGCCGCCTATGAGGAAGCCTTCAACGAGCTGTTCGCGGCACTCGACACGCTGGAAGAGCGGTTGTCGCGCCAGCGCTATCTCGTCGGCAACCAACTGACGGAAGCCGACTGGCGGCTGTTCACGACGCTTGTCCGTTTCGACCCGGTTTATGTCGGGCACTTCAAGACCAATTTGCGCCGCATCGCCGATTATCCGAACCTGTCGAACTATCTGCGCGAACTTTATCAGGTGCCCGGAGTGGCCGAGACCGTGAACCTGCTTCACATCAAAGCGCATTATTACGGCAGCCACACCGGCATCAATCCGACCGGCATAGTGCCGGTGGGGCCAGAGGTCGATTTTTCGGCGCCGCATAACCGGGGAAAACTGCTGAAGGCGGCGTGAGTACTCTTTGAGTATTCTTGAGGTTGCGCTCCACGGCGCCCCCTCTGGCCTGCCGGCCATCTCCCCCTCAGGTGGGGAGATTGGCAGCTTCGGGGCCTTGCCTTTTTTGCAACGTAGACGATTGGCGAAAGTCGTGGTGCCGGCGTGATCTCCCCACCTGAGGGGGAGATGGCCGGCAGGCCAGAGGGGGCGCGAAGGAACGTGACCTGGCGGCTTCAACACCGTTTCGCCTACCAATAGGGCGACGCTGTCACACCTTCAAAAACCTCAGCGATCCGTCGCCGTGTTGCCGGCGTCGTGTTTTCCGGCAGCGCGTCGAGCGGGAAGAAGCCTGCTTCGGCGATCTCGTGGTCGGGCAGCTTCGGACTGTCCTGCCTGAAGCCTTCGATCAGATAAAGGCCGACATGGTCGCGCTTCGTCGCCTGCTTGTTGAGGTGGATCGATTTCAGCACCGGAGGAGCGGAAACCGTGATGTTGCCTTCTTCCTCCAATTCGCGCGTCAGCGACTCGACAAACGTCTCACCGATCTCGACGCCGCCGCCTGGCAACTGCCAGCCCGGCACGTAAGTGTGGCGGATCAGAAAGACGGAGTTGGTCGCCGCGTCGTGGACCAGCCCACGAACACCAAGCGTCATCGGCCTCCGCAGCAGGAAATAGACATGAAACAGGCGCCCGCGCAGCCGCGACCACGCGCTTTGGCGAAGCGGGTGGGATTTGACATCAATGCCCATCAGGAGTGTCGCCATGGCTGGAAAGCCGTCACCGCGTGACCTAAAAGGGTATGATGTTCAGGCTTGCCCATATTTCTGATGTCCATCTTGGTCCGCTTCCGGATGTAACCTATCGCGACCTCGCCTCCAAGCGCGTGGTCGGCTACGTCAACTGGCAGCGAAACCGCCGCCGTCATCATCATGACGGCATCGTCGATGCGATTGTCGCCGACCTCAAGGCACACGTGCCCGACCACCTCGCGGTGACCGGCGATCTCGTCAATCTGGCGCTCGACGGCGAGATCGAACTGGCGCGGCTGTGGCTCGAAACGCTTGGCGCGCCGTCAGATATCTCGGTCGTGCCGGGCAATCACGACGCCTATGTGCCTGGAGCCTTCGACAAGGCCTGCCACGCCTGGGCGCCGTGGATGAATGGCGATGGCGCGCATGGTCCGGTTGGCCGCACGAGCTTTCCTTATGTTCGCGTCCGCAAAGGCGTGGCACTGATTGGCGTGTCGACGGCGCGGGCAACAGCACCCTTCATGGCCAGCGGCTTTTTTCGCGACGGGCAGGCCGAACGGTTGGCACGGATTCTTGAGGAAACGGGCAAGCGCGACCTGTTCAGGGTGGTGATGATCCATCACCCGCCGGTGCGCGGTGCGGTTGGCCAGCACAAGCGGTTGCTCGGCATCGGCAAGTTCCAGAAGGTGATCAGGCAAAGTGGCGCCGAGCTTGTGCTGCATGGCCATTCGCATCTGCCGACGCTTCATTGGATTGACGGGCCCGCAGGCACGGTGCCGGTGGTGGGGGTTGCAGCCGCCGGCCAGGCAGCGGGTGGCCTCAAGCCAGCGGCACAGTTCAATCTGCTCGACATTTCGGGCGAACCTGGGAGCTGGAACGTGCAGTTGAGCCGGCACGGCCTTGCAGGGTCGACAACGCCACCGCCGGTCGTGACACTCGACCTTACGGCCGCAGCGCCACACAAGGCAGTGCTCGTCAGAAGCTGACGCCGGTGGCAGCGAGGCGTAGCCAGTAGAGTGCCGCCATCACTGCTATGCCGACGACTGCGCCGGCGACAAGCAAGCCGAATCCGGACAGGAAGCTGGGCCAGATCGGCTGGCCGATGCGTCGCAATGGTGGCTCGGCCTCGCTGACCGCTTCCCTGGCAAAGCCCGGCAGTGCCGGATCGGCCCCGCCTTCCATCATCTGCTGGCGCTCGACAATGCGTTCGGCAATGTAGCGCGTCACTTGATCGGCGATGCGCTTGGGGTCGGTGGATTCAGCCAGCACGATGCGGCCGATACGGGTGTCGCGGACAAAGCGGAATGTGCGGCGGTCGCGGCCAAGGCCGACATGGCTCACCGCGTCGATCCACAGCCGCGGCTGAAGACCCGAGGAGATGACGAAATCGAAATTGTCGATGTCCTTCGGCACGTCGGCAAAGACTGGCTCGAGTTCCGCAGCCAGCAGCTCGAGCCGCATCCGATGGGCATCGCGCAGATCGACGACCACATCGGTGCGGTCGGCGGTGGCATTCTTGACGTCGCGAATGGCGTCCGACAGCACGCGCGCCGGCTTCATCGCGCTCACATTGTCGTCGCTCATGGCCTCTTGCCTCGGATCTCAGTTAAGCAAGAGTCAACATAGTCACGATCGCGGCGGAATTGTATCCCACCCAAATGCATATTCGTGATCGCGCGGCAGCCCGAAAA
The DNA here is from genome assembly GCF_056398585.1 of Aminobacter sp. 01T433. Lineage (NCBI taxonomy): Bacteria > Pseudomonadati > Pseudomonadota > Alphaproteobacteria > Hyphomicrobiales > Phyllobacteriaceae > Aminobacter > Aminobacter sp. 01T433. The sequence goes on along the minus strand of NZ_JBFTPR010000011.1, from coordinate 29,576 downwards.
GGATTTTTGCGCAAGCATTTAGCGGGCATTGCGCATGATTTGATTCATCAGGCGTCGCAGGCAGCCAACATAGGCTGGGGGCGCTGGCGCCGGCGGCTCATGCGGCGCACGATGTCGGCAACAAGGGCGGGTGTTTCCTCCGGCAGCATGTGGCCGATCTCCAGCACATGGTGGATGAGGAAGCCCGCCGGCAGGTCGTCTGCGTGACTGTAAGGCAAAACGGCATCGTCGGTGCCCCACACCACCATCACCGGCATAGCCAGAGTCGCGAGGTCGTCGCGTGGGATGACGCCTTGCTTGTCGTTGGCGGTCATTGCCTCGGCCAAGGCGATCAGCTTTTCGGTTTGGCCGGGGCGGGCGCGCATTTCCGACAGTTCGCGAACAGCCTGTTCCGGCACGGTGCTGTCTGGACTCGACATTTCGGCGAGGCAGGAGCGGATCTCGTCGGTGCAGGATGCTGCCGCGTAACGCCTGAGCAGGGGGCCATTGATTTCAGGGCCGTAGCCGCCCGGCGCAAGCAGGGTTAGCGAGGCTACCCGTTCTGGCTCCAGCAGGGCGGCAAGGGTTGCTACAGCGCCCCCCATGGAATGGCCGACGAAATGCGCGCGGGCAATGCCACGCGCGGCGAGATCGGCCAGCACTGCTTTCGCTGCTATCTTGGCCGGACCGGCCTTAGGATAGTCGAGCGAGTGGCCGTGCCCCGGCAAATCGTAGACGACAGTAGTGAATGCCCCGTCCAGGCAATCGACGACATCTCCCCAGACACCGCCGCAACCCCCGAAACCGTGTAGCAACACCACCACGTTTTTGCCGCTCCCCCGAACGGCAGCATGGATGGAGTAATTCATCTTTTCTCAAATGACCTGTAACGAAATCCGTAGAAAGTTCTAATTTGAAAGCAACGAAATGTAAAACATTGTATGAGTGCCAACGATACAAAATTAGTTATGCGTAAAGCGCCCGGAAAAGGCCCTGAAGCTCAAATCTGGCTGCCCAGACCGGCGGCGCGCAGAGCCTTGGTCAGCGACTTTGTCAGCTCCGCCGGGTATTTGCCCTTGGCGAAGGCGGCTGCCGGATCGTTGGCAAAAGCAGGGTAGTTCGCGGAAATCTCCTTGGACAATTCCAATGCCAGTTTGGCGTCGCCGACGAAATGTGCGGCGATGAGGCGAGCTGCGACATAGTGCGGTTTCTTGTTGGTCGTAAGCGCGTTGGTGGCGCGCGCGGCCGCGTAGCGGTTGCCGAGCATGAACTCGCCTAAGAACAATCCGTAGTCCCACCAGCCCGGGTGCGCGCTGGCGCTTTCGACGGCACGCTTCATGATCGGCACGCCGTCGCTGTAACTGCCCGCAAGAACCAGGGCGTAGCCATATGAAGCGGCCATGGTCAGGTCGTAGGTGTTGAGTTCGTAGGCCTTGCGTATCCAGCGCATGGACTCGGAGCCATCGCCGACGCGCGATTGCAGATAGCCGAATGCGCGATGGGCGTAGGGGCTGGTGGAGCCCATCTGCACCGCACTGTGGGCAAGGGCATATGCGCCCTCTGTCGAGGCGTTGGGCGGATAGGGATAGTTGTCGGTCACCGCCTCCTGTTGCAGCGAGGCGAGTTCGGCGTAGACCACGGGCGACTTTGCACCGCGCTTGGACAGCTGTTCCATGCACTGGTAGGCGGCGCGATGCTTGGCGGCATTTTGATCCATGTAGTAGTCGCCGCTGAGCAACAGACAGGCTGTTAGCCCTCGCTGCAACCCGTTCTGCTCGATGTAGCCATAGACCGTGCCCGAAGCGGGGATCGCCGAGGTGACGATCTCAGCGATGCGGTCGTCGATAGCGTCAGGGCTGACATCTTGCGCGGACAGAACGCGCGACAGCAGGATCCTGCCACTGGCCATGTGCTGAAGCTCGACCAGCACCGATCCGCTGCTGGGACCTGCATTGACGGTGAAGTCGAAATCGGTGGCGTCGGCGCGCCTGGCGGCTTCGGACCGGTCGCGGGCGATGAGATCGATCGTATCGAAGCCAGACAGGGCCGTCCGCAACACGGTTGCCACGCGCGCCGTCTCTCCGCCCTCCGATGCCGAATGGATATGCACGGCCGGCAGCTGGTCGACGGCATCGCCGATGCTTGACGTGGCGCCGCGGAAATCGCTCAGGCTGGCGATGTCCATTCCGATGGGGCCGCCGAAATTGCGGAAAACCAATATGCCGAGCATGACGATGACCAGCGCCATCGCCGCCCAGAAGTAGCGCAGCTGCCGCTTGACGCTGGTGCCGGAATAAGCGGGATCTGCCTGGGCCTCTTCGCTCTGATGCTGGTGGTTCCCGGCATGGACGGCGTCAGTTGCCGCGACAGCTGTGTCGCCTTGGATGTCACCGGAGGAGGGCGCGTCAGGCAGGGCCTCGGCCACTGCCTCATATGTCGGGACATAGCTGCCGCGCGGAATGACGACGCGGATCGGATCGGTGCTGCCTTCGGCTGCATAATAGTGGGCAAGCAGTTCTCTCAGGCGTCCGGCCTGGACGCGGACAACCGCGTCGGTCGCGGAATCGAACTCGGCGTCCTTGCCGAACACATCCACCGCGATGGCAAAACCCTTCAGCCGCTCGGCATCGCCGGCGAGCTCGCGCTCGACAAGATAGCGCAACAATTTTCGTGCCCGGTCGGATCGGCCGAAGGTCTCGCTGGCAACAAGCCGCTCAAGCGCTTCGCGCACTGCGGGGGCAGCAGGCGTGGAGGCAACCAAGTATCGACCCTTTTCGAACCGGTACGAATGGCCCGATCATAGACAGCTGGCGTCGGCGCACAAGCGCGCTGAACAACGATGGGCAAACGCCTCGCCGTTATCCACGGGCGAGGCGTATGCGAAGTCGAGTTAACCTTAACGCGACAGGATGCGGTTGGCCGCTGAAACCACCGCTTCAAGCGAGGCAGCCACGATATTGGTGTTGATGCCGGCGCCAAACAGGCGGCCGCCGGGATATTCCACTTCCATGTAGCAGATGGCCGAGGCGTTCGAACCGCGCTGGATCGAATGCTCGGAATAGTCGAGCACGGAAAGGTCGATGCCGATGTGACGCGAAAGAGCGTCGACAAAACCGTCGATCGGGCCGTTGCCTATGCCTGAGATCGTCACTTCCTTGCCATTGTCGACAATGGTTGCTTCGACGACGCGGCGGCCCTTCATCACCGGATCAGGGAAGGTCTGGTGGTCGACGAACTTGAGGCGCGCGGCCGGCTGGTCGACATAGACCTCGAGGAAGCGCTCATGGATGCGCTTGGGCGAGACTTCCTTGCCTTCGCTGTCGGTTATCGCCTGGATGTCCTGGCTGAACTCGACCTGCAGCGAACGCGGCAGGTTGAGACCGTAATCGGCCTGGAGCACATAAGCGATGCCGCCTTTGCCAGACTGCGAGTTGATGCGGATGATCGCCTCGTAGCTGCGGCCGACATCTGCCGGGTCGATCGGCAGGTAGGGCACTTCCCACAATGGCTTGTTGGCGACCTTGATTGCCTTCATGCCCTTGTTGATCGCGTCCTGATGCGAGCCGGAGAAGGCCGTGTAGACCAGTTCGCCGACATAGGGGTGGCGTTCGGGAATGACCATCTGGTTCGAATATTCGTAGACTTCCTTGATCCGCTCGATGTCCGAACAGTCGAGCTGGGGATCGACCCCTTGCGTGAACATGTTGAGTGCCAGCGTCACGACATCGACGTTGCCGGTGCGCTCGCCATTGCCAAACAGCGTGCCTTCGACGCGGTCGGCACCCGCCATCAGACCGAGCTCGGTGGCAGCGATCCCGGTGCCGCGATCGTTGTGAGGGTGCAGCGAGATGATCAGGTTCTCGCGGTTGTCGAGGTTGCGGCACATCCATTCGATCTGATCGGCATAGATGTTGGGCGTCGCCATCTCGACCGTCGAGGGCAGGTTGAGGATGAGCTTGTTGTCAGCCGTCGGCTTGATGATCTCGGTGACGGCGTTGCAGATTTCGAGCGCGACTTCGAGTTCGGTGCCGGTGAAGCTTTCAGGCGAATACTCGAAGCGATAGCCGCCGCCGGCCTTGGCCGCCATGTCGGTGATCATCTTGGCGGCGTCGGTGGCGATCTGCTTGATGCCGGCGACGTCCTTGGCAAACACCACGCGACGCTGCAACTCGCTGGTCGAATTGTAGAAATGCACGATCGGCTTATGCGCGCCCTGCAGCGCCTCGAAGGTGCGGGTGATCAATTCGGGGCGGCACTGCACGAGCACCTGCAGCGACACGTCTTGGGCGATATTGCCCTCTTCGATGCACCAGCGGGCGAAATCGAAATCGGTCTGCGAGGCCGACGGAAAGCCGATCTCGATTTCCTTGAAACCCATGTCGAGCAGCAACTGGAACATCCGCGCCTTGCGGTCGTGGCCCATCGGGTCGACGAGCGACTGGTTGCCGTCGCGCAGATCGACCGAGCACCAGATCGGTGCCTTGTCGATGGTCTTGGACGGCCAGGTCCGGTTGGGCAGGTCGATCTTCTGATAGGCTTGGTACTTCACTGCGGCGGTCGGCATGCCGGCGCTGCGGCCGGCATCGGCTGCGGAGGTGGTCTTGCTCATTGTCGGTCTCGTTCTCTTGGCCGCCATGCACGACATAGCGCGCACGCTTCAGCGGTTTTAAATCAGAATTTGGGTTCTGTTGTGAAGAGCAAAGGAGCTAATGCCTCGGCGGCAATTCGACCGCCGGACGCTCCCTTAACGAGCCCGGCGATCGCCGATAAGGCCGAGAAGAAGCAGAGCCGAAGAAAGCGCGCGCAGCGTCTCGCCCGCAAAAGCGGCCGGACGGGAGATTTCATTGATCTTGCGCGAAGTCATGGTCGCTCTCTTACAGGAGCCGTCTTGGGCGCGCAAGGGCAGCGCGCACCAAGCGCGTTCAGACCTCAACGTATCGTTGCGCGGACAAAGTCGCCCTTGATGCGCACTTCCGGTTTGGCACCCGGAGTGTTGACGACGGCGCTGTCGACGAGCGCTGCCCCGGCGGTGACGGAATAGCTGATCGGCACGCCCTTGCCGAAGCCAAGATAGACATCGAGCGCCTTGGCATCGATGTCGATGGTTCCATCCTGCCTGAGGTTTGCGAAGTCGAGGCGAGCCTGGACCGCTTCACCTTTCAAATCGACGCTTTCGGCGCGGCCGTCGAGCGAAACATCTGCGGCCTTGCTTGCGATGCGAACCGCGCCAAATTCACCCGCGAGATTGGCCTCCAATGCGGCATGATCGATGCTGACGGCGCTGTCTTTTGGCACATTGGCGCTGATGTCGGCGACGCAATCGGACAGGTCGATCCATGAAGGCGCAAACACATTGACGTAAAGCGTCGTGCCTTCGATGCGCATCTCGCCGGCATTGCGGCAGTCGGAGAAGAACCAGCTCGAATACCACTGCGTCAACCACCCGGACCTGCGGCTGCCGAGGCTCGCCTGATATGGCGCCTCGCCGGTGGTGATGTGTACCGAGCTTGCGTCGCCAATGATGGAAATTGCGGTGATAGCGGAGACGTCGAGCGTTTTCTTTGCCGATTCCGCAGCATTGGCCGGCAAGGTGGCGGCGCATGCAACAAGCAACAGTGTGAGCAGTTGGCTTTTCATTTTGAAACTCCGATCGTTCTTGCGGCCTGAAGTGGCGGCCGTTGATCGGTGCTCCCAGATGCTGATTATCTCGACCTCAAACACGATCCGGGTCGACCGCAATTGCGATAAAGGACATTCTCACCCGCAATTGCTTTGCATGGACCGCGTGCCCGATGATTTTTGTTCCCCTGCCTTTCGTCGTGGCGCTGCTGCTTGTCATCATGCTTGTCCGGATGGTGCGCCAGGGCGAGGCGGGCCTTGAGCAGAATCGCTATTTTATCCTGCTGATGGCAGCCTATGCATTGCAGTCCATGTTGATTGGGCTGCGTTGGGGTTACGACCTGCGCGAGATCCTGCCGGTTCAGTCCGTGCTCGCGGTCATCATCGCAGCCTTGGCCTGGATCAGTTTCCGCAACCTCGCCGTCGAGCAAACAGGAGCGTCTAAACCGCTGATCTGGCCGCATTTTCTGCCCGCCGGCCTTGTGCTCGTGCTGCTGGTCGTCTGGCGCGAGCCGGTCGGACCGCTGATCACTTTGGTCTTTTTGTCCTACGGCACAGCACTGCTGTGGCTAGCACGGCAGGGGCCCGACGGTCTCATCGCCTCGCGCCTCGACGGCTCGGTCGTTTCCTACCGCTCACTGCTGGTAACGGCATTCTGGATCATTGGCTCTGCGGTTACCGACGTGATCATCACCCTCGATCTGCAGTGGACTGGTGGGGCGTATTCGGGCGCCGTTGTCGGCTACGCGAATGTCATCGCTCTGCTGGTCCTTGGCGGAGCAGCGTCGATGGCGAGCCAGAACCAGTCCGACGACGAGGTGGGGCCCACTTTGTCAGGCGGCAACGAGCCTCAGGCGACCGAAGAGGATTCAGCGGTGGCCGCGTCTGTCGATGCGCTGATGCGCGAAAAACACCTCTACAGGGATGTCGACCTCAATCTTGGGCGCATCGCCAGGAAACTCAACCTGCCGGCGCGGCGGGTCTCGCTTGCCATCAACCGCATCCACGGCATGAGCGTGTCGCAATACGTCAACAACCACCGCATTGAGGAGGCTCGCCGGCTGCTGACGTCGACCGACGAGCCGGTGACGCGGATCATGTTCGACGCCGGATTTCTCACCAAGTCGAATTTCAATCGAGAGTTTCTACGGGTGACCGGCCTAAGCCCGACGGCGTGGCGACAGAACAACTGCATCGCCGAATCCCTGCCAAGCTGACAAGCGCCTCAATCCTTGATCGCCTTGGCCACCAGCCTGGCCAGCGCCGGGCCGAACGTCAGCACGATCATGAAGCGCAACATCTGCAAGGTCAGCACGAAGGACAGGTCGACGTCCTTGGAGGCGGCGGCGATGATGGCGATGGAATCCATGCCGCCAGGGCTCGTCGCGAGATAGGCAGTCAGCGGATCGACGCCAAGGATGGTGTGCAGCCCGAAGGCCAGCATACCGCAAAAGGCCATGAGCGCTGCGATTGAGCCTACCACCTGCGGCAAGGCGCGTGCGGCATGACGCAGGATCGGTCGGGTGAAGTTGAGCCCGATCGACCAGCCGATCAGCGTGTAGCCAAGCGCGAGCAGCCATTCCGGCAGCTGCAGCTCGACACCGAAGCCGAGATGCACGACGGCACCGACGATCATCGCACCGACGAAGTAGGGCGAGGGGATACGCAGGAGATAGCCGAGCGTACCGCCCACGACGGCGACGCCGATCATCGCACCGAAGGCTGGCCAGACGATCGTTGGAAACCATTCGAGCGTGGGCGCTTCGACGCCTGATGTGTCGACCCAGAGCCGGGCGACGACTGCGGCGGCAATCGAGACCATGATGACGCGCAGATATTGCATGAAGGCGACAAGCCGCGCGTCGGCGCCGAAGGCGTCGGCCATCAGCACCATGGCGGTGGCAGCACCTGGTGCTGAGCCCCATACTGCGGTCGTGCCCGGCAGGACTTTCAGCCGCGAGATGAACCAGCCGAGGAAGCTGCTGGCGGCGACGGTGGCGATGGCAGCGCCCAAGAACAACGGCCATTCGGCGGCGAATGTGCTGAAGATGCCGGTCGAGATCGAACTGGCGACGAGGCAGCCGATCAGCGCCTGCGCCGAGACGAAAAGCGGCTTGGGCACGCGCACAGTCGCGCCGTTGCTGCCGAGCAAGATGGCTACCAGCATCGGCCCGACCAGAAGGGCGGCGGGCAAATGGGCGATTTCGAGCACCCCAGCCAGCAGCACCGAACAGACCAGCAGCATGAGCCATTGCAGCCAGGGCTTTGTATTGGTGAGGGGGGCAGCGGGCTGCGAGGCTGGCTTCATGGCGCCGTCTTAGACGCTTTTGGCAGATGATGTCAGTCTTGCAGGCACGCAAAATGCAAGGGCCAAGGCCTGGATGTGATGCCATCGCCTCTGCGGACCAAACGAGGGGCGCTGCGCATCTTCTACCTCGAACGTCGCATTGACAGCGTATGCAAAGCTCATACGTTCACCGGTCTCGATGGCAGGCGAGGAGGCACTGCCGCACAGATGTGGAGGAGTGCACTGATGATCTCGAAATTCACGCGCCGCGCGACGCTGGCGCTGGGGCTTTCCGCTGTTTCCCTGTTGGCGCTGGCGCCGCAGGCTGTCGCGCAGCAATTCCCCGACCGGACCGTGACACTGGTGGTGCCGTTTGCCGCCGGCGGATCGACCGACGTTGTCGCCCGCATCATCGCGCAGAAGATGTCGGACGATCTTGGCCAGCAGGTCGTCGTCGAAAATATCGCCGGTGCCGGCGGCAATATTGGTGCCGATCGCGTCGCCCGGGCCGATCCGGATGGCTACACGATCCTGATGGGCACAGTTGCCACGCATGCGCTCAATCCGCTCATCCTCAAGACCAAGCCCTATGACCCGGAGAAGGATTTCACGCCGGTTTCGCTGCTGGTGATCGTTCCCAATGTGCTCGTCGTCAATCCGCAACTGCCGGTCAAGAACGTGCAGGAACTGATCGCCCTGCTGAAAGCCGAGCCCGACAAATATTCCTATGCGTCGTCGGGCAACGGCACGCCGCTACACCTCTCCGGCGAGCTGTTCAAGGCTATGGCCGGCGTCAATATCCAGCACATTCCCTACAAGGGGGCCGGGCCGGCGCTGAACGATGTCGTCGGCAACCAGGTGCCGATCATGTTCGACAATTTGCCGTCCTCGTCATCGCACATCAAGGGCGGCACATTGCGGGCGCTGGGCGTGACGACGGCCGAGCGCGCGCCGTCCTTCCCCGATGTGCCGACGATCGCCGAGGCAGGCGTTCCCGGCTATGAAACCTACACCTGGAACGCGCTGTTTGCGCCGGCCGGCACGCCCAAGGAGGCCGTCGACCGCCTCAACGCGTCGGCCAACAAAGCCATGACCGACCCGGCTGTGATCGAAAAGATGAACGGCTTCAGCGCCAAGATCGTCGGTTCCACGCCCGAGGAACTCGGCGCGCACGTCAAGGCCGAACTCGCCAAATGGGCCCCGGTGGTCAAGGATGCCAACATCCAGATCGACTGACCTTTTCAGGGGGCGGCGTGTCGTTTCGACGACTCGCCGTCCGAATGCAATTCAGGCAGTTGGCAGCCCGAAGCCGCCGACCGGCTCGATCTCGGTGCTGGAGTCGAAGCTCGCGATGAGCGGCATCGCTTGCTTGATCGCGGCCTGTACTTCCGGCAGCTGCAGCGAGGCCTTGTGGCTTAGGCTGTCGTCCCACACTTCGGTGATCCAGATCGCGTCGGCGTCGGCGGGGTCCTTGGCGATGACGTAGCTCAGGCAGCCCGGCATGGCGCCGGTGCTGCCCAACAATATCCGCAAAAGCTCGTCGCGTTTGCCGGGCTGCGCACGCATTTTCCCGATCAGGCCGAACATATTTTTCCCCTCGAATAGGGCGCTTTAGCGCCGTCAGTTCAAGCGAAGGGCACAGCGACCGTGCCCTTGGGCAGCTTGGCTTCGTCATCCGGTTCCACATGGATGATGACACGAACCGATGGGATTTCTTCCCGCAGCGCATCTTCGATGCGGTCGCAGATGACATGGCTTTCACCGACGCTCATGTCGGCGTCGACGACCAGATGGAACTCGATGAAGGTGGCGCGGCCGGCGATGCGGGTCTTGAGGTCGTGCACCTCGATCGCGCCCTTGGAGTTGGCCGAGATGATGTCGCGGATGCGCATATGCTCGTCGAGTTCGACGGCGCGGTCCATCAGCCCGTCCATCGACGCGCTGATGACGTGCCAGCCCTGCCACAGGATGTTGAGGGCCACGATCACCGCCAACACCGGGTCGAGGATCGACCAGCCGGTGACGATGGCCCCGACAAGGCCGATCAGCACGCCGGCGGAGGTCACCACGTCGGTCATGATGTGGTGACCGTCGGCGACCATGGCGGGTGAGCGTTCGGCGCGTCCGACGCGGATCAGCATGCCGGCCCAGAACGCGTTGATGACGGCGGCGAAGCCGTTGATGCCAAGGCCGAGCCATGGCTCGTCGGCATTCATCGGCACGCCCCAGCTGCGCCAGACTTCGAACAGGATCAGAAGGGCGGCAACGATGATCAGCACGCCTTCGAGCACCGCCGAGAAATATTCAGCCTTGTGGTGCCCGTGCTGGTGGTCGAGGTCGGCCGGCTTGTGGCTGATCTTGATTGCCCAGAACGCGGCCAGCGCGGCGACGACGTTGACGATCGATTCCAGCGCGTCCGAATAGAGTGCGACCGAGCCGGTCAACCACCAGGCGACGAATTTCAGTCCCATCACCGCCGAGCCGACGATGATCGACCAGAAGGCGATCTTGGCAACGCGCCGCTTGGCCGAGGACGGCTGGCTGCGCGTGGCTGAGCCCTGCGTTTGGGTCTGCGTCATCATTTCTCGTTTTGGCTCCTGTCGGCTCGGACGATGTGGGCGGCCTGTTAGGCCGCCTTGTCCTTGGCCTTGCGCGGCATGTGCGCAACCACATTTTCGATCATGCGCATGCCCGCGTCGTGGCCGAGCGTCATGATCGATTCGGGATGGAATTGCACCGCTGCGATCGGCTCTTTCTTGTGTTCAAACGCCATGATCACGCCGTCCTCTGTCTCGGCGGTGACGACGAAATCGGAGGGCAGGCGCACCGGATCGGCGAAGATCGAGTGGTAGCGGCCGACGGTCACTTCCTTGGGCAGGCCAGAGAAGATGATGCCCGGCTTGGAGATGCGGATACGCGAGGGCTTGCCGTGCATCGGTACCGCAAGCTGACGCAGTTCGCCGCCATAGGCTTCGGCCAGCGCCTGCAGGCCAAGGCAGACGCCGAAGATCGGCAGGTCGCGCGCCCGCGCCTTCTTGATGGTCGCGGCGGTGTCGAAATCCTTTGGCGTGCCGGGTCCCGGCGAGAGCACGACAAGGTCGGGCTTGACCCGGTCGAAGATCTCTTCGGGCACCGGCGAGCGCACGGTCGAGACATCGGCGCCGGTCTGGCGGAAGTAGTTGGCGAGCGTATGGACGAAAGAATCCTCGTGGTCGACGAGCAGGATCTTCACCCCTTCGCCGACGCGGGCGGTGGTGCGCTCGGTGCCGGGGGCATTGCCGGTCTTGGCGTCGCGGATGGCGGAAAGCATGGCTGAGGCCTTCAGTTCGGTTTCGGCTTCTTCTTCTTCGGGAACGGAATCGTAGAGCAGCGTGGCGCCTGCCCGCACTTCGCCGATGCCGTCCTGGATGCGGATGGTGCGCAGGGTCATGCCTGTGTTCAGGTCGCCGTTGAAATGCACCATGCCGATCGCCCCGCCATACCATGCGCGCGGGCTCTTTTCGTTCTGCTCGATGAAGCGCATGGCCCACAATTTCGGCGCGCCGGTGACGGTCACTGCCCAGGCGTGGCTCAAGAAGGCGTCGAAGGCGTCCATGCCTTCGCGCAGGCGACCCTCGATATGATCGACGGTGTGGATCAGCCGCGAATACATCTCGATCTGGCGGCGGCCGATGACGCGCACCGATCCGGGCTCGCAGACGCGGGATTTGTCGTTGCGGTCGACGTCTGAGCACATGGTCAGCTCCGACTCGTCCTTCTTCGAGTTGAGCAGCTTCAATATCTGCTCGCTGTCGGAGATGGCGTCGTCGCCGCGCTTGATGGTGCCGGAGATCGGGCAGGTCTCGACGCGGCGGCCGTTGACGCGCACGAACATTTCGGGCGACGCGCCGATGAGGTATTCGCCTTCGCCGAGATTGATGAAGAACGAATAGGGCGAGGGGTTGATAGCCTTGAGCCGCCGCGAAATCTCCGAGGGCGCTGTCTCGCAGCGCTCGTAGAACATCTGGCCGGGCACGACCTCAAACAGGTCGCCGCGCTTGAAGCTGTCCATTGCGCGGCGCACCAGCTGGGCATATTCGCCCGGCTCGTGGTCGGCGCGCGGCGGAATCCGGTCGGAAGGCTTGAACGGCTCCTCGACGCTGTCGCGGGCGATGCCTTCGGTCGAAAAACCGGCGCCCGAATAGTCGTAGCGGTCGTGCCAGGCCTTGGCCGAATAGTGGTCGACGACAAGGATCTCGTCGGGCAAAAACAGCACCAGGTCGCGCTGGCTCTCTTTGCGCTCGAGCTTGTGTTCGACCGGATCGAACTGGAAGGCGAGGTCGTAGCCGAAGGTGCCGTAAAGGCCGAGATTGCTGTCTTGGTCCGACTTGAACAAGGCCGTGATGGCACGCAGGACGGTAAACACCGAAGGCACGCGCGAGCGTTCCTCTTCGGTGAACACGCGGCCAGGTTTTGCCACTTCGAGCTTGATCAGGCGCTTTGTCGTTTCGCCGATGGCCAGTTCGGTCAGCGGTGCAAGGGCTGCGTGGATGACCGGCAGCAGCACTTCGCCGCGCGCGTTGAGCGCTTCGATCTTCATCGAGCGCCCGCGCGCCGAAATCACCACAGGCGGGTCGATGATGGCGGTGTCCCAGCGCGTGTAGCGGCCGGGATATTCGTAGTTGGAGGAAAACACCGCGCCACGGCGGCTGTTCAGCCCGTCGAGATAGGTCTCGATCGCCCCGGCATAGGCGGTTTCGTGGCGTTGCCGGGTGATGGCGACACCACCAGAGGTCACGTAGCGCTCGGCACCGTTTTCAAGCAATTCCAACGTCATTCCCGTCTCCATCTCTTGCCGTGGGAGGTTCCGGAGCCTGGTTCGAAAAAAGCAAATGGCCGCCCGGAGTTCCCGTTGCGGCCATCACAATTTTCACGCGCACGCGCTTCAAGAGGCCGCTGTCAGCTGGCCCGCCACCAAATGTTCTGGAGCGAAGTCGTGTTCATGGCAAATCCATAGCGGCGAAAAAGAGGTGGCGCAACTGGATTTGCGCCGTGTTGCTTCGCATTCCTAAGTACCCTTCAACTAGCCACGCGCCGCCGCATCAGCACGACAAAAGCGACACCGCCGATCAGCCCGGTCAGGATGCCCAGCGGCATGTCCTGCGGCGGCATTACGGTGCGCGCCGCCATGTCGATGACGACGAGGAAAATGGCGCCGACCAGTGCTGAAAGCGGCAGGACACGGCGATAGTCGCCGCCAACGACGAAGCGCACGACATGCGGGATCATCAGCCCGACAAAGGCGATCACGCCGGAATAGGCGACCGCGCAGCCGGTCAGCAGTGCGCAGACGACAAAGACGATGAGGCGGAAACGCCGCGCCGGGATGCCAAGAGCTGTTGCGCTCTCGTCGCCGAGCGTCATGGCGTTGAGGTTGCGGGTCTGCGTCAGCAGATAGGCTCCACCAGCGGCCAGGGCGATGAGGGGATAGGGCAGTTGTTTCCATTCGGCGAGGCCGAGGCCGCCGAGCATCCAGAAGATGGCGACATGGGCCGCGCGTGCATCGCCGATGAAGATCAACATGTTGCCGGCGGCCGAGATGATGAAGCTGACGGCGACACCGGCAAGGACGAGTTGGCCGGCCGACTGGGCGCGGGCCAGATTGGCCACCGCCAGCACCATGAAGGTGGCGGCGAGCGCGCCGATGAAGGCAAACAGCGGCACGGTGATCGCACCGAAGACCATGCCGGCATGCAACAGCGCCAATATCGCGCCAAAGGCGGCACCGGAGGAGACGCCGAGCAGATGCGGGTCGGCCAGCGGGTTGCGCGTCACCGACTGCAGTGCGGCACCGACAATCGCCAGCGAGGCGCCGACAGCGGCGCCGAGGAGGACCCTCGGCGCGCGCACGTCCCAGACGATGTTTTCGCGCCCGCTCGACCAGGCGACCTCGACGCTGCCAGGCACGAGTTTGCTGGCAATGACGCCCCACACCGTTTCGAGCGGGATCGCCACTGCGCCGACGCCGACGGCAACGACCATGGTGAGGAGCAGCAGCACCGCCAGCCCAGCGACCAGGGCCGGCATGGCGTGGATCAGGGCGTGGCGCTGCCCGGTGACAAGATGGCGGTGCGACATGCTCAGTTGGCCCTGAAGGCTGCAGCGAGCCGCTTGATTGCGGCGATGTTGCGCGGGCCGGGCGTTGCATCGATGTATTCGAGCACGACGAAGCGGTTGTTCTTGACCGCCACAATGTCCTTGAACGCCGGGTTCGAGCGCATGAAGGCGATCTTCTGCTCGGCGGTGACCTCGCCGTAATTGACGATGACGATGACGTCGGGATTGCGTTCGATCACCGGCTCCCAGCCGATCTCGGTCCAGCTCGCTTCGACGTCGTCGACGATGTTGGTGCCGCCGGCTGCCTCGATGATCGCCGTAGGCATGGCATAGCGCCCAGCGGTGAAGGGCTTCTGCTCGCCGGAATCGTAGAGGAACACGCTGACGGGCTTTTCCAGCTTGGGCAGCGTTGCCTGGAAGTCGGCGAGCTCCTTCTCATAGCCTGCCACCAGCGCTTCCGCCTTCTCGCGCACGCCAAAGATTGCGCCGAGATTGAGCAGGTCGGTGTACATGTCCTGCAGCGAAGACTTGTCTTTCTTCATGATGAAGATGCAGCTTTCGGTCAGCTCGTAGACCGGGATCTTGAAGGGGGAAAGCGTGTCGGGGGTGACGTCGCCGCCGACCTTCATGCCGTAGTTCCAGCCGGCGAAGAACAGATCGGCGTCGGCGCCGAGCAGCACTTCCTTGGTGACGTATTTCGGCGCGAGTTCGGGCAACTCTCCAACGCCCTTGCGCACGTTCTCATCCAGCGTCTTCCAGCCCGAAATGCCGGAATAGCCCGCCATGTTGTCGGCGAGGCCGAGCACCAGCATCATCTCGGTCAGGTTGACGTCATGCGAGACGGCGCGCTTGGGGGCTGCCTCGAAGGTCAGGTCGCGATTGCAGCTTTTGACCGTGGCCGGGAAGGCGCTTGCAGCAGCTGCGGCGCAGCCGGCGAGAAGTGCGGCGGCGATAAGGGGAATTCGACGCATGGTGGCTCCTTGAGTGGTTTGTTGGATTCAGCGTTCGAGATGGAAGGAAAAGCGGGGCCGCCCGGTGACGGGATGGCTATCGAGCGTGGTTCCGACCGAAAAGCTCTCGCGGATGCGTTCGGGCGTCAGGATGTCGGTAGGGCTGCCCGCGGCAACGGCCTGGCCACCATCCATCACCAGCACGCGGTCGGCGTGGGCCGAGGCAAGTGCGAGGTCGTGCAGCGACACGATGACCGTGCAGCCGAGCGTGCGCAGCAGTTCGAGCACTTCGAGTTGGTGGCGAATGTCGAGATGGTTGGTTGGCTCGTCGAGGATCAAAAGGTCGGGCCGCTGCACCAGCGCACGCGCAATCATCACGCGCTGCTTTTCGCCGCCGGACAGCGAACCGAAATCGCGCGCGGCAAGCTTGGTCAGGCCGAGCAGCGCCAGTGCGGCCTCGACTTGCGCATAATCATCGTCGCGCGTCCGCATGCCTGTCGCATGGGGCGTCAGGCCAAGCTCGGCAATCTCGGCCACCGTCAGGCCGAAATCCGATGCCGGTTCCTGCAATACCGTTGCGATGCGGCGGGCGCAGTCGCGCGGCTTCATCTTCCAGATGTCGGTGCCGTCGAGCCTGACTGTGCCACCGGTCGGACGGTGATAGCGATAGAGGCAGCGCAGCAGGCTCGATTTGCCCGCACCGTTCGGTCCCACGATCGCCAGAAGTTCGCCCGGTGCTATGCGGATGCTTACGGGCGCGAGAATCTGGTGCGAGGGACGAGGTCCCCAGCATACGGCATCGATTTCAAGCTCGGCTGGAGTGTCGCCAACGAGACGGCTAGCCGCATGAACACGGTCGAGCATGCCTTTTCTCCGTGAAAGCACGGAGCAGGGGGAACGATCCGATCAGCGAACCGAAACCTATCGAATAGGCAATCGCCATCATCATCATCTCCACGGCACACCCCGGCCGGTTGAATTAATCGGATGATGGCAGGTCTCCTGGCTTGCGGGTGATCGCGCCTCGGAACCTTCCCGGCCTTGCGGCCAGTGGCATGTCTCCGAATTGCTATCCGCTCACAGTTGCGGGGGCAGCCACGGTTTCGCGTCGAGCGACGTCTCACCGTGTTCCCATTTAATCCCGTTGCCCGAGTCAGGCATCAGGAACCATCACCGCCGTGGCTACAGCAGCAGCGAAGTGCTGACAATCGCTAAAGCGTCATGCGGCTTGCTCGATTGCGTCACGCCTGTCGAGTGTGAAGGACAACAGCGCCACGCCAAAGGCGCAAAGCGCGATGGCCGCGCCGACAAGCGGCAGGTCGGCATAGCTCACGCCCCAGGAAATGGCGGCACCGCCAATCCAGGCGCCGGCGGCGTTGCCGGCATTGAAAGCGCCCTGGTTGAGCGTCGCTGCAAGGTTGGGCGCGTCTGATGCCGTTTCGACGACGCGCATCTGCATGGGCGGCACGATGACGAAAGTGATGACGCCCCACAGGAAGATGAGCAGGATCGCCAGTGGGGCGCTCGTGCTACCCGCAGCGAATGCGACATGGATCGCAGCCATGATGATCAGCGCGCCTAGGGCCGTCGGCATCAGCTTCCAGTCTGCGAGCTTGCCGCCGATGATGTTGCCGATGGTCATGCCGCCGCCGAACAAAAGCAGGATCCAGGTCACCGAATCGACCGAGACGCCGGTGACGTCGGTGAGGATCGGCTTGATGTAGGTGAAGACGGCAAACAGGCTGCCCGAGGCGAGTGCGGAGATGATCATCGCCAGCCACACCTGCAGTTTGCCCAGCACCTTGACCTCGCCCGCAATGCCACCCTTGCCGGGAGGGGCAACTCCTGCAGGCACCAGAAAGGCGATTGCCGCGACCGAGATCAGGCCGATGACCACGACAGCGAAAAAGGTCATGCGCCAGCCATAGGCTTCGCCAAGGGCGGTGCCGCCGGGCACGCCCAGAATGTTGGCCAGCGTCAGTCCGGCGAACATCAGGGCGATGGCGCTGGCGCGCTGGTTCTTGGGCACAAGGCTCGCTGCCACCACCGAGCCGATGCCGAAAAAGGCGCCGTGGCCGAAGGCGGTGATGACGCGGGCCACCATCAGCGTCCAGTAGGTGGGGGCGATGGCGCAGAGCAGGTTGCCGAGCACGAACAGCATCGCAAGCCCGATCAGCACCGGCTTGCGCGGCAATCGCGCCGTGCCGATGGCGATGATCGGTGCCCCGATCACGACTCCAAGCGCATAGCCAGTAACAAGCAGTCCCGCCGCCGGGATCGACACGCCCAGGTCGGCTGCCACCTCGGGCAACAGCCCCATGATGACGAATTCGGTGGTGCCGATGCAAAAGGATGCGACGGCCAGTGCGAAGATCGGCAAGGGCATGGGCGGACTCGAAGGAGAGCTGAAACGATTTAGATCTACATTTTCCTTTCGGCACGCCTCACGCAAGCGACGTTGCTGCAATGCAGCGATGCGCTGGCTGCATGGCAGTCATGCGGCAGTGCAGCCGGTCAGGACTGCTGTGTCAGGTCGCGGCGAAGAAAATCGTACAGCCGTTCGACTGCGGCATTGGCCGATTGGGGATTGCGCAGGATGCCGATTTCCATCTCCGGCAGTGCCGGCAGCCCTTCGTTTTCGCCAATGATGCGCAGCGACGGCGGCACGCTGCGCTGGGCGAGGCCGGCGACCGCCAGTCCCGCCTGCACGACGGCGATGAGGCCGAGCAGGCTGGCGCTGGAATAGGTGCTGCGGAACGACCTGTCGGCCGCACCCAGCACCTGCAGCACACTGCGGCGCGCCACGCAGCCGGGTTCGAACAGCGCCACGGGCAGGGGATCGATCTCCCAGGCGACATGGTTGGGCGAGGCGACCCAGACAAGGCGTTCGCGCTGCAGCACTTCGATTGCCTGCTCCGGGCCGCGCGTGATGATGGCGAGATCGAGCTTGCCGTCGGCGAAGGTCTTCACAAGCGAGGTCGACTGCTCGCAGATCAGTTCAACATTCACCAACGGGTGGGCGGCGGCAAAGCGCGACAGCACAGGCGGCAAAAGGAACGCCGCATAGTCGTCCGGCACGCCAAGGCGCACGCTTCCGGCTTCTTCGGGCCGGGTGACGCTGGCCCATGCCTCGTCGGAGAGTTTCAAGAGCCTGCGCGCATAGGCCAGCAGTTCTTCGCCGATCGCGTTGGTGGTCACCGCCCGCGAACCGCGGACCAGCAGCTGTTTACCGACGCTTTGCTCCAGCCGCTGCATCTGCATGCTGATGGCCGACTGGCTGCGCCCGACGCGCGATGCGGCATGGGAGAAGCTGCCGCTGTCGGCAACCGCGACAAAGGTTCTGAGCAGGTCGAGATCGAGCGGCATGGCCATGTAGGTATCAGCATTTCGAATAGGGTTTGCCAAATCTATTCGTTTGAATGAAGCAGTCAATGCTGGCTTGCTGGGGCACCGCAGCATCCCGGAATATTTGCATGACCGACGCGCCCCGCTTTCCCGCCTTGAGCCTTGCCGTTGCCATGGCGATCGCCGGCACCGTCGGTGCGTTTGTCACCGAAGCTGGGCTCGACCCGATCACGACAGTGTTCTGGCGTTGCGTCTTCGGCGCGCTGTTTCTCGGGGCCTGGTGCCTGCTGCGCGGCTATCTGCCGGATCGCGGCCTTTCGAAAGCCCGGCTCGCGCGCGCTGCGCTTTGCGGCGTCTGCATGGTGCTGAGCTGGACGGCGTTCTTCGCTGGTTTCGCCAAGACCTCGATCGCCGTGATGACCATCGTCTACCACATCCAGCCGTTTTTCGTCGTGCTGATCGGCGTGCTGTTCCTCAAGGAGCGCATCACCGCCGACCAAATTGTCTGGATGGCCGCGGCTTTCATCGGTGTGGTGCTGGCGAGCGGCCTTGTCGTCTCCGCCACCCCGGTCACGTCAGCCTGGGCAGTCGGCATCGCCATGGCGATCGGCGGGGCATTCCTCTACGCGGTGGTGACGATCCTCGCCAAGGGGCTCGGCGAGCAGCGGCCGGAGATCACCGTGCTGTGCCAGACTGTGGTCGGCGTCGTCATGCTGGCGCCCTTCGCCAACATCTCCGGCGATGTCTCCTTGGCGTCATGGGGCTGGCTCGTCGGCATCGGCGTGCTGCACACCGGCATTGCCTATGTGATGATGTTTTCGGCCTATCCGCGCCTGTCGACGCCGGTCATCGGCGTGCTCACCTTCATCTATCCGGTCGTTGCCATCATCATCGACTGGGCGATCTACGACCATCCAATCGGCATGGCTCAAGGCGTGGGCATGGCGCTGATCGCGGTGGCAACGCTGGGCGTCAGGCTTGGCTGGCGCTTGCCGATAAGGCGTGTTTCCGCCGCCTGAGCCGCCTTCAAAAGAAAGGGGCGCCCTAAGGCGCCCCGTCCGATCTTCCTGAGCAGAACTCAGTTCTGCTTGGGCAGCTTGTAGGCGACGACGTAGTCGCCGCGGTCGGGCGACTGGCGCGCACCGCCGGCGGAAATCACCACATACTGCGTTCCGCTTTCGTGTGAAACGAAGGTCATCGGCGTTGACTGGGCGCCCACGGGCAGGCGGCCCTTCCACAGTTCCTGGCCGGTTTCCACGTCGAGCGCGCGCAGATAATAGTCCTGCGTGCCGGCGTAGAAGACGACGCCGCCCGATGTCGCCATTGGCCCACCCAGCGTCGGCATGCCGATCGGAATCTGCAGTCCGGTCTTCATGCCCATCGGGCCTGTATCCTGCAGCGTGCCGGCCGGCACCTGCCAGACGAGCGTGCGCGATTTCAGGTCGACCGCACTGATGGTACCGTAAGGCGGCTCATGGCACGGCACGCCGAGCGGCGACATGAAGCCGTTCTTGAGTGCGCCATAAGGCGTGCCCTTCTGCTGAGACAGGCCGTCATGCGCCGCCGAGCCGCCATAGTTGTCGGCCTCTTCGCGGGGAACGAGCTGGACGAACTGCGGCATGCGGATGTCGTTGACGATCAAAAGGCCACGCGCCTCGTCGATCGCCGCACTGCCCCAGTTCATGCCACCATAGTAGCCCGGATAGAGCAGGCTGCGGTCGGTCCTCGGCGGGGTGAACTCGCCATCGTAACGCAGCTTCTTGAACTCGATGCGGCAGTAGAGCTGGTCATAGGGTGTGGCACCCCACATCTTGACCTCGCTGAGCGGCTCGGTGCCGATCGAAGGCATGCCGACCGAGTAGGGTTGGGTTGGTGCAGTGAAGTCGCCTTCCATGGCACCTTGCGGCACGGCCTTTTCCTCGACCTCGGCGATCGGCTTGCCGTCGCGGCGGTCGAGCATGAAGATCTGGCCGCGTTTGGTCAGCTGGATCAGGGCAGGGGTGTTGCCGCCCTTGCCGTCCGGCACGTCATAGAGTGCCGGCTGCGCAGGAACGTCATAGTCCCAGATGTCGTGATGCACGGTCTGGAATTTCCACCGTTCCTTGCCGGTTTCCATGTCCAGAGCCACGACCGAAGCGCTGTATTCCTCGGCCGCCTTGCTGCGATGCGCGCCCCAGAAGTCAGGTGTCGCGTTGCCGGTCGGCAGATAGACGAGGCCGAGCGCGTCGTCATAGGCCGGCGTCGACCAGACGTTTGGCGTGCCGCGCGTGTAGCTTTCGCCTTCCGGCGGCAGTTTGGTGATCGCGGGATTGCCGAGATCCCAGGCCCAGACCAGTTCGCCGGTGCGGGCCGAGAAGGCACGGACGGCACCCGAAGGCTCGCCCGTTTCGACGTTGTCCCACACCCAGCCGCCGACCATGATCAGGTCGCGCATGACGGTGGGGGCGGAGGTCTGGAAGTAGAAGCCGTCCTTGATCTCGCCCATGCCCTGCTTGAGATCGACGATGCCGCCATCGCCGAAATCCTGGCACAGCTCGCCGGTCTTGGCGTCGAGCTGGATCAGGCGCGCGTCGATGGTGGTCATGACGATGCGAGCAGCACAGGCGTTCGAAGTTGCGACAACCGGGGCGACAGGTGCGGCTGCGCCATCGGCGGGAGCCGCCGGCACGGCTGCGGTTGCTGCAGCGTCAGCCGCAGCTTCAGCCTGAACCGGAGCCGGACCCGGCTCGTAGTAGCTGACACCGCGGCAGCGCTGCCATAGCGGCGATTTGGCCTTGGCGTCGAACTTCCACTTCACCTCGCCCGTATCGGGGTTCAGCGCATGCACGATGTTGGTCGGCGAGCAGGTGTAGAGCGTGTCGTCGACAAAGAGTGGCGTGCTCTGGTCCTGGCCGGAACCTTGCGGCGTGTCGCCGGAACGGAACGTCCAGGCGACCTCGAGCTTGTCGACGTTGGCAGTGTTGATCTGGTCGATCGGTGCATAACGCGTGCCCGACGGTGTGCGGCCGTAGTAGCGCCAATCGGTGGCGCTTGCAGCGGCTGGAGGGACCGAAGGCGCGGGGTCAGCCTTGGCAAATTCGTTGCGCGTCACGCCATGTGGCGTGAAGGCATAGATGCCGGTAGCAGCAAGTGCCGCCACCAAAAGGCCAGCGAGCGCGAACGGCGTACGCTTGCCCGAGCCAAACAGCGGCGCCAAAAGCAGCGCAGGGATCGCAATGACCGTGGGTGCCACGAGGCGCGGCACGAGCGGCCAAAACTCAAAGCCGGATTCCCACAGGGCCCATGCGACGGTCGCCAGGAAAACGATGGCATAGAGCCAAAGACCCGACTTGCGGCGCATCGCGTAAAGAATGCCGGAGACGATGACGCCGAGGCCGGCGAGTGCGTAATACCAGGAGCCGCCCAGGCCAATCAGCTGGACGCCGCCGTAAACGAGCGGCGCGCCGATGATGACCATGAGCAGGCCAAATAGAACCAGGAGCCAGCCGCCGCTGCCTCCGCTTGTCCGTTGTGCTGCCATTTTGATTACCTGCGAAGATTGAACATGTCACCGCCGCCCTTGTGGACGTCGGCAGTTGCGACCGTCATGCCGGTGCTCTGCGGGCGTCTCCTCGCCCTACGTCCGCACAGAACCGGCGCCGCCCTTGGCGGCCTAGGCATCGGCCCGAACGTCGGAATTCGACCTTCGGCGGCACGATGCACGTTCCAAGAATCTGATCGCATCCTAATAGATAGTATGTTATCTTTCCCGAATGTCCAATAGGGCCGTCGTTCAAGCGAATTTCGGAAAGAGCCTGCTGTCCGTCGCGCGGCTGTGGCGGCGTGCAGCTGATCGCGCGCTCGACGATTGCGGCCTGTCGCACGCCACCGCCATGCCGCTCGTCGCGCTGTCGCGACTTGGCGACAATATCCGCCAGGGCCTGATCGCCGATCACCTCGGTTTCGAGGGGCCGTCATTGGTGAGGATCGTCGATCTGCTCGTTGCCGACGGCCTTATCATCCGCACTGGCGATCCAGGCGACCGGCGGGCCAAGATACTGTCCTTGACCGATGCCGGCCGCGCCCGTGTCGATGAAATCGAGCGCATCCTCGAGCGTTTGCGCACCGAGCTTCTGGCCGACGAGGATGCTGTCGAAGTGACGGCCGCTGTCGGACTGCTGGCGCGGCTCGAAGAACGCCTGCTGGCGGCCGATCCCGACGGGGAGTGAGGGCGCAGAGTTGCTGGCTGCTCTGAAATCGCACTGTGCGCCATGGTGAACCGGCGAAGCGCTGCTAGGCTGCTTGCCTATTTCCCATCCACGAGGACAAGCTCATGACCAGCCAGATCGAAAAGGCGAAAGCCTTCCACGCCCTGCATGTGAAGGGCAATCCGGTGGTGCTGTACAACGCCTGGGATCCCGGCAGTGCGGCGATCATCGCCAAGGCCGGCGCCAAGGCCATCGCTACGGGAAGCTGGCCGGTGGCCGCAGCCTTCGGCTTTGCGGATGGGGAAAAGATCCCGTTTGATGTTGCTCTCGACAACATCCGCCGCATCGTCGCCACCGTCGAACTTCCAGTCACCATGGATATTGAAAGCGGTTATGGCGTCGAACCCGAAAAGGTCGCAAAGACGGTGGCGCGGGCCATCGAGGCTGGCGCCATCGGCTTCAACTTCGAAGATCAGGTCGTTGGCGGCGAGGGGCTGCACGATATCGCATTTCAGGCCGAACGCGTGGCAGCAGCTGCTGCTGCGGTCAAGGCGTCGGGCATTCCAGCCTTTATCAACGCCCGCACCGACATCTTCCTCAAGAACAAGCCTGACACCCATACCGACAAGCATCTCGACGACGCCGTCGAGCGCGCCCGGGCCTATGCCAAGGCCGGTGCGCATGGGTTCTTCGCACCCGGTCTCGGCAGCGAGGCGCTGATCGGTCGGCTGTGCAGGGAGGTGGAGCTGCCGGTCAACATCATGGCGTTTGCCTATGTACCTGCGAAAGCCAGGCTGGCTGAGCTTGGCGTCGGCCGCATCAGCTATGGTCCAGTGCCGTACCGCCAGATGGCCGAATGGCTCGAGGCCAAGGCGAGGGCAGCCTTCGAGTAGCCTCGCAAGCAAACAGACCCATCCCGGCGCCATCGGGATGGGCGATCCTATGCCAGCGGTTTCAGCTCGATGGCGATTGTCGGCAAAAGTTCCGACACCGTTGGATGGATATGCACGGCGCGCTGCAGCGTTTCGATCGGCGCCTTGGCATACATCAGGTCAAGCACGGCGTGGATTGCCTCATCGCCGCCGGTGCCGAGCACAGCTGCACCGAGGATCTCCCTGGTGTCGGCGTCGACAAGTATCTTCATGAAGCCCTGGGTCTCGCCTTTCTCGACGGCGCGTCCCACTCTCGTCATCGGACGTTCGCCCGCCAGCACCTTGCGGCCCGATTTGCGTGCCGCAGTCTCCGTCATGCCGGCGCGGCCGAGCGGCGGGTCGATGTAGAGAGCATAGGCCTCGATGCGGTCGGAAACCTTGCGCTTGTCATTGTCGAGCAGGTTTGCGGCAACGATTTCGAAGTCGTTGTAGGAGGTGTGTGTGAAGGCGCCCTTGCCGTTGCAGTCGCCCATCGCCCAGATATGCGGCACGCTGGTCCTGAGCTGATCGTCGACCACGACATAACCGCGCTTGTCCAGTTCGACGCCGGCCTTGTCGAGATCGAGGTCGTCGGTGTTGGGCTTGCGGCCGATGGCCAAAAGCACATGTGAGCCAACGACCGCGCGGTCGCCGCTGGTGCAATCGACGCCCACCTGCACGCCGTCGGAGTGAGGGGCGAAGCTGATGCATTCGGCGTTCAGCCTGAGCCCAATGCCCTCATTCTCCAAAATGCCCTTCACCGCCTCGGACACGTCTTCGTCCTCGCGCGAGACCAGCCGTGGGCCTTTTTCCACGACCGTCACCTTTGAGCCGAAGCGGCGGAACATCTGGGCGAATTCGAGCCCGATATAGCTGCCGCCGACGACGACGAGATGTTTGGGCAGGAAATCGACCTCCATCATCGAGGTGTTGGTCAGATAGTCGATGTCGTTGACGCCCGGCATGTCGGGGATGTTGGCGCGACCGCCAACATTGAGGAAAATGCGTTCGCCATACAGCACCTCGTCGCCGACCCGCACCTGGTGCGGTCCCTCGAAACGGGCGTGGCCGCGATAGAGCGTGCAGCCCTTCATACCGGCGATCCAGCTTTCGAGGCTGCTTCGGGAGTCGATGGTCACCTTGTCCTTGCGCGCCTTCACAATCTTCATGTCGACGGTGATGGGCCCACCCGACATGACGCCATAGTCGGCGCCGGTGCGGGCGAGGTGGGCGGCATAAGCACTTGCCACCATTGTCTTTGTCGGCTTGCAGCCGGTGTTGACGCATGTGCCGCCGACCAGCTTGCGCTCGATCAGCGCCACCGTCAGCCCCGCCGCCGTCAGCCGCCCGGCCAGGGGCGGTCCGGCCTGTCCGGCACCGATGATGATGGCGTCGAATTTTTTAGCCGCCGTCATGTCACAGCGCTCACGATCAGCAGCGCGCCAAGGATGGCGACCACGTCCTCGATGAGCGCAGCCGGCAGGTCCTTGCCAAAGGCAGCCGCGAGTTGGCCCCGCACTTCAGCGCCTCCAAGCGTGCCGAGGATCGCGCCGATCACGCCGGCAGCCAGCCCGCCGATCATCGCGCCGCCGGCGGTGCCGAGGATCGCGCCGCAGAAGGCACCCATGAGGATGCGGGCGCCGAACTGCTGCGGCACCTTGCGGCTTGGCGTCGACGGCAATTGATCGGTGACGAGTTCGACGAGCGCCAGTGCCGTGAAGATCGCGACCGTTATCCAGTGGCCCATGAAACTGGCCCAGGTGCCCGCGAGCGGCAGCCAGCCGAGATACGCGCCCCAGGCAACCGCCGCGGGTGCTGTCATGGCTCTCAAGCCAGCAACAAGTCCGATGAGAAGCGCGAGCAGGTAGATCATCCGTTGTCCCCCTTGGATGAAGCTGGTCCGAAAGTGCTCTTGTGGTCCGCCAGTCGCCGGCTCGCCGCCAGATCGTCAGGCTAGCACAGCCAGCCTGTTTGGCCAGTGTCTGGCTCTCCGACCTTTGCAGCATGTCCTGTTTTGTGATTTGGCTTTAAGCCAACATAGAGGATCGGGTCATGGCTTCGAGCGAACGCGAAAAGATGGCGGCGGGCGAGTGGTACAATTGCGTCGACTCGGAACTCGACGCCATGCGTGCGGTGGCGGCCGATGCCGTGTTCGAGCACCGCGCGCTTTCGCCGGCTGAGCGCGGCGACATGGCTCCCAACATCAGGGCATTGCTCGGATCGGCAGGTGATGGCGCTCGCATCGAAGCGCCGTTCCACTGTGCCTATGGCTTCAACATTCATCTCGGCGAGGGCGTGTTCATCAATGCCGGCTGCACCATTCTCGACACCGCGCCGGTGCGCATCGGCAAAGCGGCGATGCTCGGACCCAATGTGCAGATCTACTGCCCGGAGCATCACAAGGGTGCTGCCGAACGGCGCGCCGGCCTTGAGATCGGCCGGCCGGTGATCATTGGCGAAAATGTCTGGATCGGCGGCGGTGCCATCCTGCTCGGTGGCATCACCATTGGCGACAACGCCATAGTCGGCGCGGGTTCGGTGGTCACGAAAGATGTGCCGGCCAATGCAACCGTGGTCGGCAACCCGGCCCGGCCGATTGCCAGATAGCGGAAACTATTATTCCTGTGATTGACAGGCCGCTTCGCCACCGCCATATCGAAGGTGTTAATGTTCTCAGGGCGGGGTGAAAGTCCCCACCGGCGGTAAGGGTCCTCGGATCCAAGCCCGCGAGCGCTTCCCGGCAACGGGAGGGTCAGCAGATCCGGTGTAACTCCGGAGCCGACGGTCATAGTCCGGATGGAAGAGAACGAACGGGAAAGCGGTGGCGCGAGCTGCCGGGATTCCGTCTCGTGCGTCCTGATTCTGGTTCGAAACGGAAGGATGGACCCATGAATCAGCAATCCCCGAAAGACTTTTCTACCCGCCGCGTTGCCGTGATCCGTGCACGCTGGCATGCCGACATCGTCGACCAATGCGTCAACGCCTTCGTCGCCGACATCGAGACGCTGGGCGGCGGCCGCATCGCTGTCGACATCTTCGACGTGCCTGGCGCCTACGAAATCCCGCTATTTGCCAAGACACTTGCCGAGACCGGTCGTTATGCCGCGATCCTCGGCGCTGCCTTCGTCGTCAATGGTGGCATCTACCGCCATGAATTCGTGGCGCAGGCGGTGCTCGACGGCATGATGAACGTGCAGCTTTCGTCAGGCGTGCCGGTTCTGTCGGCGGTGCTGACACCGCATAATTATCACGACAGCGCCGAGCATCACCGCTTCTTCTTCGACCACTTCAAGGTCAAGGGCAAGGAAGCGGCCCATGCCTGCGTCGAGCTGCTCAGGGCACGCGAATTGGTCGTTGCCTGACGCCATCGGACGAACTTGGCTCTCCCCGTAGGGGAGGGCCGCCCCCCCAACCGGCCGGCTTCTGGCCTTCACGCCTTGTCGATATTTAGTCTTGGCCCTATGCGTCGACGCGCCGGGATCGCATGATCGCGGCGTGTCAGACAAGGAGCCAGCAATGTCGTCCATTCCGCTTCCGCTCAAAGGCGCGTGCCGCTGCGGCCAGGTTGAGATCGAGGTGTCCAAGCCGCCAATCTGCACCGCTGCCTGTCATTGCCCGGGCTGCAAGAAGATGTCGTCTTCGGCCTATTCCCTGACGGCGATGGTGCCGGCAGACGGCTTTTCCGTGACCAAGGGCGAGACTGTCATTGGCGGGTTGCATGGGGCGGACCTGCACCACCATTTCTGCGACCACTGCAAGACGTGGATGTTCACGCGCATCGCGGGCGTCGACTGGTTCGTCAACGTGCGGCCGACGATGCTGGAGCAAACGGCCTGGTTCCGGCCGTTCATGGAAACCTTCACCAAGACGAGGATGCCGTTTGCCGAAACGGGCGCGGTCAGAAGCTTCCACGAATTCCCTGAAATGGAAGAGCTCGAGCCGCTGATGAACGAGTACCGAGCCTGGGCGGGAGCCTCGAATTAGGGCACGCGTCGCGCGATGGATGCGAAGGTGCTGAGGCCGAGCCAGGCCTGCATCGCGCGTGCGATCTTGTCGTCGCCATCGAGTTCCAATTGCCCGGAATCGATTTCCTGGCGCAGGCCGCTCAGGCCCATCCACACCGAAGTCATGCTGCGCAAGGAGCCCATGACCCTGAGGTCGACATCGAAGCCCGGATCGGAATTGCACAGGTCAACCGCGCCGTCATCGACCACCAGCCACCAGTTCTGCTGAGCCTGCGGCAATTCGGGGTACAGAAAGTGAATCGTGCAGCGCCTTGGTGGCAGCGGCTGCGGATTGAGGTTCCTGCGCATGTCCCACATCAGCAGGGAAGGGTCGAGATTTCTAAGGGTTAGCTGGGATTCGACCCAGCGATGGCCCCAGTCGCCAAGGCCGAGGATGATCGGGCGCAGATCCTCACCGGCTTCGGTGAGGTGATATTCGACGCTGCCTGAGGCGCCCCGGTCTGCGATCACCACGCCGGCGCGCTCCAGTTCCTTCAGCCGCTTGGACAGCAATGCCGGCGACATTCTCGGCACGCCGCGCCGCAAGTCGTTGAAACGGCTCGAACCCATCAGCATTTCGCGCACGACAAGCGTCGTCCAGCGCGTGCAAAGCACCTCGGACGCCATCGAAACAGGGCAAAACTGGCTGTATCCGCCGCGATCGCTCATCTGCATCACCAGCTGGGACTGTGCTCTTATAGCGCAAAAGCTGCTTTTGCGCACCGGTTCACTTCCTGAACTGGACCGCAGCGCTTCCTGGGAGGATGTTTGCGCCCGACCTGCCGGTCAACCAGGAGACGACTTGATGAGAAGTCTTGAAAACGCTGCGCTGGCAACTGCCGACGTGACAGGCGTCATGCCGGCCGACGTCATAGCGGCCGCGCATGACCTGGCGCCCGCTCTCGCCGAACGGGCCCGGAAATTCGATGAAAGCGATCGCTTCGTTGCTGAAAACTACGTGCTTTTGAAAGAGGCCGGCCTCGCCAAGGCGGCCGTTCCGCTTGAAATCGGCGGCGGTGGTGCTGAAACCGCCGAACTTTGCGAAATGCTGCGTATCATGGCGCGGGCCTGCGGCTCGACCGCACTCGCCTTTGCCATGCACACGCATCAGGTGGCGATACCCGCCTGGCGCTGGCGGCATCAGAATGTCGCTGCCGTCGAGCCGCTGCTGAAGCGGGTCGCTGCCGAAAACCTGATCCTTTTGTCCAGCGGCGGGTCCGACTGGATCGGCGGTTCGGGCAAGGCCGAAAAGGTCGATGGCGGCTACCGCATCACCGCGCGCAAGGTCTTCACCTCGGGCGCTGTCGCGGGCGACATCCTGATGACGGGAGCCATCCACCAAAGCGACGACGGCAAGGAGCATGTCATCCATTTCGGCATGCCGATGCGGGCGCCGGAAGTCAGCGTCATGGACAATTGGCGCACGCTTGGCATGCGCGGCACCGGCTCCAACGACGTCGTCATCGACGGGCTTTTCGTGCCCGATACCGCAGTCAGCTTCTCTCGGCAGCCGCGGTTATGGCACCCCGTCTTCCAGATCATCGCAACCCTTGCCTTCCCGCTGATCTACGCCGTCTATCTCGGCGTCGCCGAAAGCGCGCGCGACATCGCCATCGAGATCGCGAAGAAGAAGCCTGAAAGCGAGGGCGTGCTCAACCTCGCCGGACGGATGGACACGGCCTTGCGTGCCGCGCAGCTGGCACACCGTTCGATGGTCGAGACGGTCGAGCGCAACACGCCCTCGGCCGAAAGCGTCAACGACGTGATGATGGGCCGTTCGCTGGTCGCGCGTCATGGGCTCGAGGTCGTTGATCTTGCGATGGAGCTTGCTGGTGGTACGTCCTTCTACCGCGAAAAGGGGCTCGAACGCCGCTTCCGCGACATGCAGGGCGCACGTTTCCACCCGCTCCAGGCCGGCCCGCAGGCGCTTTATGCCGGCGCCATGGCGCTGGGACTGCCGGTGAACGCGATCTTCTGAGCCCCGCAAACGAAATCGGCCGCCGCGATGTCGCGGCGGCCGAAGCTGTTCATGGCAAATCCCCGAAGAGCCTAGAACAGGCCTTCGATCTGGCCCTGTTCGTTGAGGAAGATCTTTTCCGACGAGGGTGCCCTGGGCAGGCCGGGCATGGTCATGATCTCACCGCAGATGGCGACGATGAAGCCGGCACCCGCCGAAAGCCTGACCTCGCGTACCGACA